>CACDQB010000001.1 GCA_902554795.1 uncultured Pelagibacteraceae bacterium
GAAATTTCAACATGCTCTGAGGATTATTATAAACATCAACAAAATTTTTTTTTAGAATTATTAGAAAAAAAATTAGTTTATAGAAAAGAAAATTACGTCAACTGGGATCCAATTGATGAAACAGTTTTGGCTAATGAACAAGTTATAGACGGTAAGGGTTGGAGATCAGGAGCTGTAGTAGAAAGAAAAAAATTAAGCCAATGGTTTTTTAATATTTCAAAATTTTCTCAAGAATTGTTAGACGGGCTAAACAAACTTGATAAATGGCCAAATAAAGTAAAAACCATGCAGAAAAATTGGATAGGAAAGTCATTTGGATGTGAAATTGACTTTGAAATTGAGGGAAATACTTCTGTAAAAAAAATAAAATGTTTTACCACAAGACCAGATACTCTGTTTGGTTTTTCTTTTCTTGCCTTGTCTGCTGATCATGAAATCTCAAAAATATACAAAAATGATAGAGAATTTTTAAAATTTAAAGAAGAGTGTTCTAAAACCGGCACTACAGAGGAAGCTATAGCTGTAGGTGAAAAAATAGGATTTAAGACTAACTTGGTTGCCATAAATCCTCTGGATCCTAAACAGAAAGTTCCAGTCTATTTTGCAAATTTTGTTTTAATGGATTATGGTTTTGGTGCTGTATTTGGTTGTCCAGGGCATGATCAAAGAGATTTTGATTTTGCTAAAAAATATGGATTAGAAATAAAGACTGTTGTTAGACCAAATGATGAAAATAAAAATTTTATAGTAACTAACGAAGCATACGCCGGACCTGGAATCTTAATTAATTCAAAGTTTCTTGACGGGTTGGAAGCACCAAATAATTCAGTTATTGAAACAATTAAAATTTTAGAAAATAAAAAATTAGGGAAAAAACAAATAAATTTTAGACTTAAAGATTGGGGAATATCTCGACAAAGATACTGGGGTTGTCCAATTCCTATAATGTATGATGAAAATGATAAACCTCTGCCTGTACCAAAATCTATGTTACCTATAAGTCTTCCTCAAAATATTAATCTTAATGTAAAAGGAAACCCTTTGGATCATGATAAAAGTTGGAAAGAGATTGAATTAAATGGAAAAAAATATACCAGAGAAACTGACACACTTGATACATTTGTGTGTTCTTCTTGGTATTATCTGAGATTCTGTTCTCCTCAAGAAGATCAATATGGTTTCAAAAAAGAGGAAATTGATTATTGGATGCCAGTTGACCAATACATAGGTGGTATTGAGCACGCAATTTTACATCTACTTTATTCAAGATTTTTTATGCAAGCTCTTTCGTTCAAAAATAAAAATTTTAATTTATCAGAACCTTTTGATGGTTTATTTACTCAAGGAATGGTCTGTCATGAAACCTATAAAGACCCAAACAATAATTGGGTCAGCCCAGATGAAATTATAAATGTAGATGGAATAAAGTATCTTAAAAAAGATAAATCAATAAAAGTAACCGTGGGCGCGTCAGAATCTATGTCAAAATCGAAAAAAAATACTGTAGATCCTGAAAAAATTATTTCAGATTATGGAGCAGACGCTGCTAGATTGTTTATTTTATCAGATAGTCCTCCAGAAAAAGATGTTCAGTGGTCTGATGAAGGAATTACTTCTGCATATAAATTTATTCAAAAATTATGGAATTTAAATTCTAAAATTTTGGATGAAATTAACAAAGATCACAAAGAAAACGCTGAAGATAAGATAACTAAATACACAAATAAATTTATAAAAAAAATAACCGAAAATTTAGAAAATTTTAGTTATAATAAAATTATTGCAAACTTACATGAACTACACAGTTTCTTTTCTAAGGAAATTGTGAATTCGTATAAAAAAAGTACTTTAAAAGAAAATTATAGTAAAGTTTTAGTTACAATGATGCCTGTAATACCTCATTTTTCCAACGAATGCTTAAAAATAATTAATGCAACTAACATTAAGTGGCCTTCATATAATGAAAAAGATATTAAAGAAGATATAATTAATATTGTAATTCAGATTAATGGAAAAAAAAGATCTTTGATATCTACAAAGCCAGATATTTCAGAGGAAAGTTTAATGGAAATAATAAATAAAGATGAAAAATTATCAAAACACTTTAATGGGTTAGAAATTAAAAGAAAAATTTATATTAAAAATAAATTAATCAACATTATAATTTAAATGACTAAAAAAATAATAATATTATTTTTTATTTTAACAATGAATGGTTGTGGATTCAATCCAATATACAACTCCTCTAGTGAAACAAAATATAAAATTTCAATTAATGAAATGACAGGAGATGTGTTTATTAACAATATAATTAAAAATGAAATTTACAAAAATTCAAACGAAAATTCTAAAAAAACTTTAAAAATAAATATTAATACTTTCTATGAAAAAATAATTCTTTCAAATGATACAAAAGGATCTCCATCTGAATTTCAATTGATAGCAAACACAGAATTAGAAATAATTTATAATAATAAGACTATAAAAAACAATTTTATTGAAAAGCAAATTATAAAAAACACATCTGATTTTTTTGGTCAGAAAAATTATGAGGAAAATATTAAAGAAAATTTCGCTGCATCGATTTCAAGGAAATTTAATATAAGGCTTTTAACTTTTAAATGATTTTAAAAACATATGAAATAAATAAAATTAATTTAGAGACGAACAAAATAGTATTGTTTTATGGACAAAACGAAGGATACAAAGATGAAGAGATATCTAAATTATTAAAATTAAATAAAGATAGAGATATTATAAAATATACTGAAAATGAAGTTTTGGAAAATTCTGAAAACTTTTATAACAATATACTTTCGGAGTCTCTTTTTGACCAAAAAAAAATCTTAATAATAAATAGGGTGTCTGAAAAGATAGTTAAAATAATCGAATATTTAAATGAAAAAAATATTTCAAACGTTTTTATAATCATAAATTCAAAAAATCTTGAGAAAAAATCAAAATTAAGGTCTCTTTTTGAAAAGAGTAAAAAGTTAGTTTCAATTGCATTTTACCCAGACACAGATCAGATTCTAATTAAAAACGCTGCCTTCTTTTTTAAAGAAAATAAAATTCCTATGTCACAAGAAAACTTAAATTTAATTATTAGTAAATGCTCAGGTGATAGAGGGGTTCTTAAAAACGAATTAAATAAAATTAAATTTTTCAGTTTAAATAAAAAAAAAATTAGCACTAACGAATTAATAAAACTAATCAATTTAATTGAAAATCATAGTATTTCGGAACTAATAGATAACTGTTTATCTAAAAATAAAAATAAAACTATATCTATCCTTAATGAGAACAATTTATCAGCGGATGATTGTATAATTATTACAAGAACATTTTCAATTAAGTTAAAAAGATTGCTTAAATTATGTGAAGATTATGAAACAAATAAAAACTTAGAAAGTACTATCTTGAATGCTAGGCCACCTATTTTTTGGAAAGATAAAGAAATTGTAAAACAACAAATAAATAGTTGGAATGTAAAACAATTAAAAGAAACAATCTATAATATTAACAATATTGAGATGGAAATAAAAAAAAACTATTCAAACTCATTAAATATTATCTCAAACTTTATTTTACAAATAAGTTTGTTAAAAACTAATAATGGTTTTTAATTATATCAATAATTCTATTTAATTGGTCCAAATCTTTATATTCAAAACTTATTTTACCTTTATTCCTTTGATTGTTTTGTATATCAACATTTATTCCAATTTTATTTGTAATTGATAACTCTAAGGCAATAATATTAGTATCTTTCGTTTTACTTGATTTTACTTTTTTATTTTTAAAAATTTTTACAAAAGTTTCAGCCTGTCTTACAGAGAGTTTCTTTTCTAAAATTTTGGTAGCTACGAAGCTGGCATTAGGGAGACCAACTAGGATTTTAGCATGACCAGCACTAATCTTTTGTGTTTCGATCAATTTTATTACATCCTTAGGCAATGTTAAAAGTCTTAATGAGTTTGTTATATGGCTTCTGCTTTTACCGATAAATTTTGATACCTTTTCTTGATCATAAGAGAATTCATCAATCAATCTTTTATAACCTTGGGCTTCTTCAAGTGGATTTAGATCATGTCTTTGAACATTTTCAACAATAGCAAATTCTAATGATTTCAAATCATCAGCTTCAGTTATTACGACCGGCACATTATGAAGGCCTGCTCTTTGAGCCGCTAACCATCTTCTTTCACCAGCAATAATTTCAAACTTTGATCTGTCATTATTTGAATTTCTAACAATTATAGGCTGTATCATTCCTCTTTCTTTGATCGAATTTGTTAGATCTTCTAAACTAACCTCGTCAAATATTTTCCTTGGTTGATATTTATTTGGTACTAGATCACTAATTGATACTTGATTTTTTTGAGGCTCTACTTTTGTTTCTCCTATCAATGAAGATAATCCTCGACCCAAACCTTTTTTAATTTTTTCCATTAAGCTGCGCTCCCTATTTTTGCCTCTTGACTCATAAACTCATCAGTAAAATTAAAATATGATTTACTACCCGGACAGGTCTTGTCATAAATCAAAACTGGCACACCATGGGAGGGTGCTTCTGATAGTCTGACATTCCTTGGTATGACTGTTGAGTAAACTTTTTCACTAAAATAATCTCTAGCTTCTTTCTCGACTTGAGATGAAAGCTTATTTCTTTTGTCGTACATAGTTAAAAGTATACCCCTGATTTTCAAATCTGGATTTAAACTTACTTTTATTCTTTCGATTGTTTTCATTAGCTGTGTTAACCCTTCTAAAGCAAAAAATTCAGTCTGAAGCGGTACCAATAGTGAGTTTGAACTTACAAGTGCCATTACTGTCAACAAGCTTAACGAAGGTGGACAATCGATCAAGACATAATCATATAATCTTCTAGAATCGTTTAAATATGCGGTTAATTTAGTCTTAAGTAAAAAAGCCCTATTGCTGTCATCAGCTGTCTCAACTTCTAAGCCCGATAAATCTACATTAGATGTTATAATATCTAAATTTTCAAACTGCGTTTTTTTAATTACGTCACTAATTTCTCTAGTTCCATTCAAAACTCCATAAATTGTATCACTTGAGTTATCCATATTAGATAATCCTAGACCTGTGGTAGCATTACCTTGTGGATCTAGGTCAATTACTAAAATTTTTTTATCTATTTGAGATAAACCTGCCGCAAGATTTATCACCGTAGTAGTTTTTCCAACCCCGCCCTTTTGATTTATCACTGAAATAATTTGCATTTAATTTTTTTTTTTAATTTTTTTAATATTTATTAAAAATGAGTCTTCACTTGTTAAACTTTTTTTTTCTATATACTCCAACTCCCAATTTTTTTTGGAATTTTCAAAAATTTTTTTTCCACTCTTCCCCATAAAAAAAATTAAATTTTTATATTTTGAAAAATTTTCATATACTAATTCTAAAACTACTGGCATTGGTTTAAATGCTCTGGACATTATCGTTCCTGTTTCTAAATTTTTTATTTCAAAAATATTTTTTTGAAAAACCTTTGTGTTTAAATTTAATTTTTTTGAAACCTCCTTTAAAAAATGGCTTTTATGGTAACTTTTTTCATAAAGGTGCACATTCATATTATTTTTCATATTTTTTAGTATAATTGCCACGATTATACCTGGCATACCCCCTCCTGAACCTATATCTGTGGTTGTATTACTATTTAAGTCAACAAAATCAATTATTTGTGCAGAATCTATAATATGTCGGTCAATTATCGCTTTTTTTGATGCTGTATTTTGGCTAATTATGTTGATTTTTTTATTTTTTTCAAGAATCATAGATATATAGTTTTCAAAGTCCAAAAATGTTTCACGTGAAACATTTAAGTGATTGATTCTAGAATAAGAATTTAAAATTTCCTGATCCATTAAGCTATATGCTTAATAGACTTTCTTTTTACATGTGACAACAAAATATATACAGCGGCAGGAGTTATTCCATCAATTCTTAGAGCTTGACCCATTGTTTTGGGCTTTATTTCTTTAAATTTTGCTTTTACCTCATTAGATAAACCTGATAGCCCGTCATAATTTATTTTATCTGGAATAATTAGGTTTTCGTCCCTCTTAAATGCTAAAATATCAGCTTTTTGCTTCTTTAAATATCCTCTATAATGAGCATTTATTTCTACCTGTTCATCAATTTCTTTGCTAAAAAAGGGTATATCGGACCATATTTCCCTTATTTTACTCATATTTACCCCTTTTTGAGTTAAAACTTCGATGGATGATCTCAATATTCCGTCTTTAGCTATTTTTACTCCAAATTTCTCAGCTTTAGAGGGTGAAATCTTAGAATTTCTCATTTTTAAATTTATTTGACTAATTTGTTCAAATTTACTCAAATATATTGCTTTTCTCTCATTACCTATAAGACCAATTTCTATTCCCTTTGCGGTTAATCTTTGATCAGCATTATCAGATCTCAAACTTAATCGATATTCTGCTCTTGATGTAAACATACGGTATGGCTCAGCTACTCCTTTAGTCACCAAATCATCGATCATTACTCCAATGTAGGCATCGGATCTATCAAGTATGAATGGTTCCAATTTTTTAACAGACAAGGCAGCATTTATTCCGGCTATAAGGCCTTGTGCAGCAGCTTCCTCATATCCTGTTGTTCCATTAATTTGACCGGCAAGATAAAGATTGCTTATCTTTTTGGTTTCAAGAGTTAGGAATAGTTCACGTGGATCTATATAATCATATTCTATTGCATATCCTGGTCTTAGTATAGTAACATTCTCTAAACCACTGATATTATTACATATTTCTTGCTGTACATCGGCTGGGAGTGATGTCGATATACCATTTGGGTAAATTGTGTAATCATTTAGACCTTCTGGCTCTAAAAATATCTGGTGACGAACTTTATCTGCAAATTTAACTATCTTATCTTCTATAGATGGACAATATCTTGGGCCTACCCCTTTTATACTACCCGAGTACATAGCGCTCTTTGATAAATTCTTTTCTATAATGTTATGAACCTTTTCGTTTGTATAAGTCATTCGACAAGATATTTGTTTATTTAGATTTTTTTTAGTTAAGAATGAAAAAAAATAAGGATCGTCATCTGCGAATTGTTCTTCTAAGTTTTCAAAATTAATTGTCCTTGAATCTAACCTTGGTGGTGTTCCAGTTTTTAATCTTCCAATTTTAAAATTATATTTTGCCAATTGTTCACTCAAACCTGTAGAAGGTTTTTCATCATATCTACCTGCTGGAGTTCTTTCATCACCTATATGTATCAAACCATTCAAAAAAGTCCCTGTTGTAAGTATTATCTTATTCGATAGCACTTTCTTTCCTGCTTTGGTTTCAAATCCACTTATTGAATTTTCATTAAAAATAAACTTTATAACTGGATCAGCAAAAATGCTTAAATTACAATAGTTTAGCAATATTTCTTGCATATATTTACGATAAAGTGATCTATCTGATTGAGTCCGTGGTCCTCTGACTGCTGGCCCTCTACTTCTATTTAGCAATCTAAATTGTATACCTGATTTGTCTGCTACATCTCCCATAACACCATCAAGGGCATCTATTTCTCTAACTAAATGACCTTTACCCAAACCTCCTATTGCCGGGTTACAGGACATCTCACCGATAGTTTCTATTTTATGAGTAAATAGGGCAGTGTTCACCCCAAGACGTGCAGAAGCAGCTGCAGCTTCACATCCAGCATGACCTCCTCCAATTACAACTACATCAAATGACAAATCATTTTTCATAATCCAAATCTATATGTGATTATATAATTTACAAGATAGGCTTAATTTTTTGCAAATAAGCCTTATTTATCAACGTTTTTTGATAAAAAAAGTGCAAAAAACCAGCAAAATAGGGTATTACTTGCCGATACAAAAATCGTTGAAAATACTACCTAATATCTCCTCTACATCAACTTTTCCAACTATCATACCTAAATGTCTAGTGGCTAATCTTAAATCTTCTGCAGCTTTATCAAAATCCTCGATTTCTTTTTTTTGATTAAAGTTATTTAGATGATCCAAACACTGTTGCAAATGTTGTCTGTGTCTCTCTCTTGTAATTAAAATATCATCACTTGTAAGAAATTTATTTTTTAAATTATTTTTTATTTTTAATATTAATTCTTCAATGTTTTTATTTTCTTTAATAGAAATTAAAACATGATTTGTTTTTTTAATTTCTGGATCAATATCTTTTTCTATAAGATCAGATTTATTTATAACTAAAATTGCATTCTCATCTAATAAACCCTTCAAAACATCAGTAAAATCAAGGCTTTTTGCATCAACCACAACAAGCTTTAAATCTGCTTCCTCAGCTCTATTTAGAGATAATTTAATTCCTTTTTTTTCTATCTCATCTTGAGAATCTCTTATTCCGGCTGTATCAGAGATTATAACTGGATAACCGTCTATATTTAAATGTGTTTCAATCACGTCTCTAGTTGTGCCTGCAATTTCAGAAACGATTGCGACATCACGATTAGATAAATTATTCATCAAGCTAGATTTGCCAGCATTCGTTGGTCCTAGAATAGCAATTTTAAAACCTTCTCTAATTCTTTCTCCAACTTTTTGGTCGTTTAATATTTTTTTAATTTTATTTATTACTTCATCTGAATTGTTTTTGATTTCATCTAAAATATTATTAGGCAGATCTTCCTCTGGAAAATCAATTTTTGCCTCAACATGTGATAAAATTTTTAAAAGTTTTTCTCTAAGAAAATTAAATTGATCAGATGATTTTCCATTCATGATTTTTATTGCTTGTTGTCTTTGAATTTCTGTTTCTGAAGAAATCAAATCAGCAATACTTTCTGCTTTAAGCAAATTTATTTTTCCATTTTGAAATGCTAGTTTTGTAAATTCACCTGGCTCAGCTAATCTACAATTTTCTATATCTGAAAGAGAAGAGTGCAGGGCATCCACAACAGCTTTACTGCCATGAACTTGAATTTCAGCCATATCTTCGCCTGTGTAGCTCTCAGGACCAGGAAACCACAAAACTAATCCCTCATCAATCAGCTCAGAAGTGTTGATTTTATTGATTTTTCTTAATGTTGCTACTCTCGGCTTTGGTAGCTCCTTACCAGTTAAAAGTTGAATTACTTTTGAAGTGTCTTGTCCTGAAAGTCTTATTACAGCTACACCTGATATACCAGGGCCACTCGATAAAGCATAAATTGTCATTCAAAGATTATATCTTCAAATTTATGTCTCTGTAAAACTTAAAATTGTAATGAAAAATTCTTTTAAGCTGGTTTATTCATTGAGTTAAAAAACTCGGCATTATTTTTTGTATCTTTTAATTTTGAGTTAATAAACTCTATAGCATCCATGGTTCCCATTGGAGCAATTATTCTTCTCAGTACATTCATTTTTTGTAAATCATTTTTGTCAAATAATAATTCTTCTCTTCTTGTGCCTGATTTTGTTATGTCAATTGCTGGATAAATTCTTTTATCTGCAATTTTTCTATCTAGTATTGTTTCACTATTACCTGTCCCTTTGAATTCTTCAAATATTACTTCATCCATTCTGCTTCCAGTATCAATTAAAGCTGTAGAAATAATCGTTAATGAACCACCTTCTTCAATATTTCTTGCTGCTCCAAAAAACCTTTTAGGTCTCTGAAGTGCATTTGCATCAACACCTCCTGTTAAAACTTTACCTGAACTTGGTATTACAGCGTTATAAGCTCTTCCTAATCGTGTTATAGAATCTAACAAAATAATAACATCTTTTTTATGTTCGGTTAGTCTCTTGGCTTTTTCAATAACCATTTCAGCCACTGCTACGTGCCTCTGAGCTGGTTCGTCGAAAGTAGAGCTAATTACTTCACCTTTTACAGTTCTTTGCATGTCAGTTACTTCTTCTGGACGCTCATCAATCAGCAATACCATCAAGTAACACTCTGGATAATTTTTAGCTATCGAGTTTGCAATACTTTGCAAAATCATTGTCTTACCAGCTTTAGGTGGAGAAATAATTATAGATCTTTGTCCCTTTCCGATTGGGCTGACCAGATCAATAAGTCTTGGCGTTAAATCTTGTTTTTTTTCAACTTTTGTAGTTTCAACTTCCATCACTAATTGTTTATCTGGATAGAGTGGCGTCAAGTTATCAAATGCAATTTTGTGTCTAGCTTTTTCTGGTTCCTCAAAATTTATTTTACTAACCTGTAATAATGCAAAATATCTTTCTCCTTCTTTAGGAGCTCTTACTGGTCCTTCAACTGTATCTCCGGTTCTTAAACCAAATTTTCTAATTTGACTTGGGCTCACATAAATATCATCTGGTCCCGGTAAATAATTTGATTCCATTGCTCTAAGAAAACCAAAACCGTCTTGTAATAATTGCAAAACACCTACGCCAGTAATTTCCTCTTTTTCAGCAACTTTCTTAAGAATAGCAAAAAGTATCTCTTGCTTTCTTAATGTGCTGGCATTTTCTATACCAAGCTCCTCTGCTTGTGTAATAAGCTGTTCAGATGATTTTAGTTTTAATTCTTGAATATTCATGATTAATTTTTTGATAAGGACTTATCAGATGACAATAATATATATACTGCTGTTATTATTTCAACCCTAGATTGGCTTAAAAATAGCTAAAAATACAACAATTATTAAGATAACCGTCGGTATTTCGTTAATTATTCTAAAAAATTTTGCAGATCTTTTATTTGTAGAATTTTTTAGAGCAACAAGACATTTTCCTAAATAATCATTATATGCTGATAATAATATTACTAAGACAATCTTTATTTGAAACCATAATTGAGAGAATATGTCTATTCCGTTTAGATAGATTAATACTAATCCAAAAACCCAAGTAAAAATCATTGCGGGCCGCATAATGTAAAAAAATAATTTTTTTTCCATCACCTCAAAAATATCGGTTGCTTCTTTTTTTTCTTTGTTTTCAACATGGTAAACAAAAATTCTAGGAAGATATAAAAGGCCAGCCATCCAAGAAACAACAGCGATTAAATGTAAAGATTTTAATAATAAATACGAATTCATATATTAGATATTTCTTTCAATTAGGGATTTTAATAAAATTATATGATCACTATTATCATTTAAACACGGAACCATATCAAAATTTTTTCCCCCTGAATTTAAAAAACTTTCTTTAGCTTGAATTTGTATTTCCTCTAAAGTCTCTACACAATCAGATGCAAACCCTGGACAAATTGTAAGGACATTCTTAACACCCTCTTTAGGCAAATTTTCTAAAGTCTTGTCAGTATATGGTTGAAGCCATTCTTGTGGACCAAATCTTGACTGAAAAGTAGTTTTAATTTTAATTGAACTAAATTTTTCTGAAATTAGTCTTGTTGTTTTGTGACAATAACAATGATACGGATCACCTTTGTCAAAATATTTTTTAGGTATCCCATGATAAGAGGCTATAATTAGATCTGGTTTCCAACTAATTTCATTCATTTTTTTATTAATCGAATTAACAAGTGCATCAATAAAAAGTGGGTCAGATTCATAATGAGGAATTATTTTTAAAGAAGGTTGCCACCTCATTTTCATTAAGGTTCTGTATACTTCATCACAAACAGTTGCAGTTGTAGCTGCAGCATATTGTGGGTAAAGAGGAAGTATGACTAAATTTTCACAACCCATTTCATGAAGTTTATGAATCTTGCTCTTAATGCTGGGATTCCCATATCTCATCGCAAAATCAAGTATGGTGTTTTCTTTTGACAGTGCGTTTGAAATTTTCTCGCTTTGTTTTTTGGTATAATAGAGAAGTGGTGACATATTTTCATCTTTCATCCAAATTTCTTTATAAGCTTTAGCGGTTTTTGAGGGTCTGAAATTTAAAATAAACAAATTCAAAATAATTTGCCAAACTAATGGATTTACCTCAATAACCCTTCTGTCGGAAAGAAATTCTCTTAAATATTTTCTTATATCAAACCAACTAGTAGAATCTGGCGTGCCTAAATTAATTATAAGTACGCCTGTTTTTCCAAACTTTATAGGAGGATGATTTTTTTCAATCATTTAAAATCTCTTACGGTTTTAATTAAATTTTCTACCATTTCTGGATTGGTCTCAGGCAAAATACCGTGTCCAAGATTAAATATATAAGGATGATCTTTAAAGATTTCCAAATAATTAGAGGCTTCCTTTTTCAAAGTTTCTTTATCTGTTAATAAAATTTTAGGGTCTAAACCGCCTTGAATTGGTATTTTAATATCTCTAAGTATTTTTTTAGGATCAACATTATAATCAATACTTATAGCGTCAGGTTTAACAATTTCACAAAATTCTTTATAATTTTTTATTTCTCTAGGGAAACATATCACTGGAACATTTAAAGATTTTACATAGTTTACTAAATTTAAAGTTGGGGCATAGACATAGTTGGGTAAATCTTCTTCTTCTAATAAGCCTGACCAACTATCAAATATTTGTATTATATTTGCGCCATTATCAATTTGGTTTTTGATGTGCACTTTTAAAAATTTCTCAATAATTAATAAAATCCTGTTAATTAAAAACTCATCTTTAAAAAAATCTTTTTTTAAATTCTTCTTAGGAGACTGCTGGTTAATCATGTAAACTAATAACGTCCATGGAGCGCCAATAAAGCCAATAGTATTTTTATTTTTTACGTTTATTTCAGAGCTAACTTTTTTAATTGCCCGATATACACGATGTATTTTTTCTACAAAGTCGATTTCATCAATCTTAGCAATTTCATTTAAATTTAATTCACCCAATCTTGGACCAAAGTTTTTTTCAAATTCTACTTTTTGACCCAATCCATATGGGAGCATTAAAATATCTGAAAAAATAATTGCTGCGTCAAAATCAAACCTTCTTAGAGGTTGTAGAGTTATTTCTGAAGACAAATCTTCATTTAAACATAGATTAATGAAATTAGGGTTTTCTTTTCTAATTTCTCTAAATTCTGGCAAATATCTTCCTGCTTGCCTCATAATCCATATAGGATTAAATGAGGTATCTTTGTTAGTTATTACTTTGTTTAATGGTTTCATAAATAAACATTATTAATTATTGTAGTTGTAATATATCTTGTGAATAAAGGTGATTATTTTTTATAAACATTATATTCACAGTTTACCAACATCCTATGTGGTTAAAATTGTTTAAAATGAAGCTTTTTTACTATGTTAATTTTTGTGGATTGTTCTAGCCTATTTATTATTAATGTTAATAAATAGTAGTTTTTACAACGTTAATTTAAAAAATTTTGAATTGTGAAATTTAATTAAAATAATACAAATTTATTAACAATTTATTCATGAGCAATACATATCAAATATATTTAATTTCAGACTCAACGGGTGAAACCTTAGATAGAATATTTTTAGCCCTTAAAGCTCAATTTTTAAATATAGATTATAAGGTTCGCTCTTATTCCTTTACAAGAACAGAAAACCAAATTTTAAAAATTTTAGAAGAAGCAGAGAAAAACTCAAATGCAATAATTTTATATACTATTGTAGATAACAACCTTGCTAAATATTTAGCAAACGTTAGTGAAAATAAGAAGATCCCGTGCTTTGGTGTTCTTGGAAATTTAATTTTAAATTTTTCAAAAATTCTTAATCAAAAAGCAACCCATGAACCAAGTGGTCAACACATATTAAATGAAGAATATTATGATAGAATAGAAGCAATTCAATTTACAATGAATCATGATGATGGAAATTTGATAAACGATGTACACAAATCCGATATCATTCTTGTAGGTGTAAGCAGAACAAGCAAAACTCCCACATCTATTTATTTGGCGAACAAGGGATTTAAGACATCAAACATTCCTTTGATAAATGAAAATTCATTACCTGAAGCACTTAAAAAAAACCCCAAAGTAGCTTGTGTTGTAGGATTAAGTACTGAGCCAGAAAGATTGGCTGATTTAAGAAAAAATAGAATGAATTCTTTAAAAGAATCTGAAAATACCAAATATACAGATTTAGAAAATATTAAAAAAGAAGTGTTAGAAGCCAAAAAAACATTTCAAAAATATAAATGGCCTCTTATTGATGTAACAAGAAAATCTGTAGAGGAAACGGCAGCTTCTATAATCAAAATTCACGAAATATATTCAAATAATGCTAAATAAAATTATTCTTGCTTCTAAAAGTAGAGTTAGAAAAGATATTTTAGATAAAAATAATATTGAATGCATTGTTGAGCCATCTAATGTAGACGAAAGTCTTGTTAAAAAAAGTTTGCTAAAAGAACAAGCAAGTTCAGAAATAATTTCAAAAAATCTCGCTGAATTAAAAGCTAATAAAGTTAGTATAAGAAAAACTGATGAAATAGTTTTGGGAGCAGACAGTGTGATAGATTTGGAGGGTGAGCTAATATCTAAGCCAGAAAGTAGAGAAGAGGCAATAAAGATACTAAAAAAAATGAATGGTAAATCACATTTTTTAATCAGCTCCGTATGCATATCAAAAAATGGATCTATGATTTGGAACTATACTGATAAAGCAAAATTAACTATGAAAAATTTTACTGATGAGGAATTAAAAACCTATTTATCTAAAATATCCGATGAAGCTCTTTATGCATATAATGTCTATCAAATAGAAGGAGAGGGCAGAAATTTGTTCGTAAACATAGAGGGTGATGAAGATACAATTATGGGACTACCTATAAAAAAAATTAAGGAATACTTAAGTTCATTGCGATGAAAAAATATTTTGTAATTGGAAATCCCATTGATCATTCATTTTCCCCAAAACTCCATAATTATTGGTTAAAACAAAATAATATAAATGCGATATATGATAAAATTAGACTTGAAAAAAATGAAGTTGAAAGTTTTATAAAAGATATTAAAGAACAAAAAATAAATGGTTGTAATGTTACAGTTCCGTTTAAAAAGGCAGTAATTCCATTTTTAGATAAATTAAGCTTAGAAGCCAACAAGACTCAGTCAGTAAACACAATTGTTTATGATGATGGTAATTTAATTGGACACAATACTGATATCTCTGGTTTTGAACAAGCAATTAAAAGGCTTAATTTTCAAATGAAAGATAAGAAGATTTTAATTTTAGGTGCTGGCGGGGTTGTCCCCTCAATTATTTTTGCTTTAAAAAAAATGAATGTTTTAAAAATAATATTAAGTAACAGAACCAAGGCAAAAGCAGAAAATTTAAAATCTCAATTTAATGATTTAGAAATTATAGATTGGGGCGATAGAGTGGCTTTTGATGTTGTGATAAATGCTACAAGTTTAGGATTAAAAAATGAAACTATAAATTTAGATTTTTCAAAAATTGGTAATAAAAAATTATTCTACGATATAATTTATAACCCTAATGAAACTAATTTTTTAAAAGAAGGAAAAAAATTAGGAAATTATACAGAGAATGGAAAATTAATGTTTATTTTTCAAGCATTAGAGGCATTTAAACTGTGGCACAGAATTGAGCCAAAAATAAATAATGACATATTTGGAATTTTAAACAATGATTAGACTGGGAATTCTCGGGGACATAGGTTCAGGAAAAAGTTACGTTGCTAGTAAATTTGGATATCCAGTATTTAATGCAGATCACGAGGTATCTAAACTTTACAAAAATAATAGAAAAGTTTTTGTTAAACTAAATAAGAAGTTGCCAAGACATATTAGGACCTATCCAATAAATAAAAAACAAATTACAGAAGCAATCTTAAGCAATAATACCAATTTAAGAAAAATAATAAATATTGTTCACGAAGAAGTAAGAAAAAAAATGAAATCATTTTTAAAAAGAAATAAAAATAAGAAAATTGTTATATTGGATATACCATTACTATTAGAAAATAATATTAATAATAAAAAAGACATCTTGGTTTTTGTAGAATCAAAAAAAAAAGAAATACGAAAAAGGTTAATTAAAAGAAAAAATTTCAATAGCAAACTATTTCATAAATTTAAGAAAATACAATTAAATCCAAAGTATAAAAAAAAAAAATCACACTTTATAATTAAAAATGATTTTAAAAAAAAAAAAAGTATCAATGAAAGTATTAAAAAAATTTTAAAAGAAATTTTATAAATGAAAGAGATAGTACTAGATACAGAGACAACAGGAATATCAGTTAAAGAAGGACATAGAATTGTTGAAATTGGATGTATAGAATTAGATAATTTAACTCCTACAAAAAATAAATTTCACTGTTATTTAAATCCCGAGAGAAAAGTTTCTGAAAAAGCTTTTGAAGTTCATGGATATACCGATGAGTTTTTATCCAAACAAAAGAAATTTAATCAAGTTGTTGGTGAATTTTTAGAATTTATTCAAAATAAAAGATTGATAATTCACAATGCAGAATTTGATCTTTCCCACTTAAATAATGAGCTTAGTTTATTGGGTGAAAAAAATTTGACAAATGAAATAATTGATACTTTAGTCTTGGCTAGAAACAAATATCCAGGTTCTCCTGGTAGCCTTGATGCGCTTTGTAAAAGATATAGAATTGACAACTCGCGAAGAACTAAGCATACAGCTTTAATTGACTGTGATTTATTAGCAAAAGTTTATATTAATTTAATTGATCAAAAAGAACCTACTCTAAATTTACAAAGTAGTGATCATGAATTTTCAAATAAAATAAGCTCAAATGATGAGTATTGTAAAAAGATAATTAAACCTAACAAAGAAGAACTTTCCAAACATAATAATTACTTAAAACAAAATTTAAAAAAGAATTATTTTTAATTAAATCTTTGATTATATAAATTTTCGAAATCTACTTTTTTTTCAAACTTTATGCCAGGGTAGCCAGAATTATGTAATAAATTTAATAATGTTTTTTCAAGGTTTGGATAAATTTTATTCTGTACATCACATAGAATAATTTTTTCTAATTCTTCTTTTTTTATATCATCATTAACTTGAATAATGGTAGCATAAACTATTTCAAAATAAGATTTTTTTTTTGACTCGGTTTTATCTTTAAAATTAAAAGTTGTGTAAACTTCAATCATTTTATTTTTAAGCGCTTTAGAAGTAATATCTATTCCAAGTTGATACTTTGAGATACTATCTCTTACGTACAAGTATGTTTCAACGTCTGGAGTTTCACTAGAAAGATCTTTTATGTATTGACCTAAAATTTTATAACTTTCTGTCATGATCATCTTCTATATCTTCAAAATCCCCTTCTATATAATCTTTTTTTTTTAAGTTTTCTTTGTATTGATATTTTTTTGAAATTTTACCGAAAATAAATTTCCTACTAATAGGGAAAATTAATAGAAAACCAATTATATCAGTCATAAATCCAGGAATAATTAGTAGCAAGGCTGCGAAAGCAATAGCAGCTCCAGAAATTACTTCATAAGTAGGAGACTCGTTTCTGCTTAATTGTAAAAAGCCAGATTTAAGAGTATTTAGCCCTTCATATTTTGCATAATAAACTCCAACTACAGCAGTGGTAAATATAAGCAATATAGTAGTAATAGCCCCTATTTGTGAGCCAATTTTAATCAAAAGATATATTTCAATTGCTGGGACTAAAATTATTGTAAAAAAAATTGAGTTCATTTGTCCTTAATCTAAATTGCTGGTTGAAATTAATCAACATAGTAATTACTATTATGTGATGAGTTATAGTTTTGAATACATAGATATCATTTTGTTAGCGATGATTGCTGGGTTTATTTTTTTAAGACTAAGAGGAATTCTTGGAAAAAGAACTGGTTTTGAGGGAAAATCACCAGCTCAATTTAAAGAGGTTTTAAAAAATATTAAGGTAGATCAAGCTACTAAACCAAAAGAGAAGTTTGATGATGAAGCTCAAAAAGAATTTATAAAAGGCGCAAAAATTGCTTATGAAACAATTATTACTGATTTCAGTGATAATGATAATAAGATTACAAATGCAAAACCTCTGCTAAATAAAGATATATATAATCAATTTGACGATGCGCTGAAAGAAAGAGCAAAAAGAGGTCATTTTGCAGAAATAACATTTATTGGAGTTAACAAAGCTGAAATTAAAGAACATAAAAAAATTGGAAATATTTTAAACGTAACAGTGGATTTCATAGCAGAGGTTATTACTTGCATAAGAGATAAAGATAAAAAAATTGTATCTGGAGATCCTGAAAAGATAAAAAAAATCTATGATACATGGATTTTTTCACGAGATACAACATCCTCAAATCCAAATTGGCAGCTAGTTAATATATTAACTTAATTGAACGATAACATTTCAGACAAAGATAAAAAAGATTGGAACACTTTTTTACAAAGTGATGAAAAATTAGAAGATAAAGATTTCAAGGAAGTTAAAAAAGTAAACATAAATTTAAATTTATTAGATCTTCATGGATATTCTCTTGAAAGTGCGAATAAAGAAGTAGAAAAATTTATTGAAAAAAGTTTTGCGGAAGGTTTTAATAAGTTAAAAATTATTACTGGAAAAGGTCTGCACTCTGAAAATGAAAAAAATCCTTATGTGTCGAACGATCTAAGTATTCTTAAAAACTCTGTGCCTGAATTTATAAAAAATAATAAGAATTTAACAACAAAGATAATTGATATAAAAGAAGCATCTAATAATGATGGTGGAAGTGGCGCTTTTTATATATATTTAAAAAAACACAAGTAAATTATTCAAAAAATTTAAGTAATGATCGTTTGGTTAGCCTCATATCCCAAAAGTGGAAATACATTGGTAAGGTCAATGTTGGCTGCATATTTTTTTTCAAAAGATGGAATATATGATTTTGATTTAATTAGAAATATTAAACAATTCCCAGACAACACTCTTTTCAAAGAAATGGGTTTAAACATAAACGATGATGAAGAAATAATAAAAAATTATATAAATGTTCAAGAGAAAATTAATAAAAAAAACTCTATACAGTTTTTAAAAACTCACAGCTATCTATTTAATATAAATAATAATCCATTTACAGATCTTAATAATTCTATTGGAGCTATATATATTGTAAGAGATCCAAGAAATGTTGTTACATCATGGGCAAACTTTACAAAAACATCATTAGAAAAAGCTGCAGATGTCCTAATTAAAACTTATCAATTTGGTGGAGAAAAAAACAGCACTAATGACCCCGAGACTACTGTGTTTGTTGGTACTTGGGGTCAAAATTTTAATAGCTGGAAGTCTTTTAAACATCAACAAAGGTATTTGTTAATAAAATATGAAGATTTGATAAATAATAGAGATATCTTTTTACACAAAATATTAAAATTTATTCATGATTTAAATGGAACAGAACTCAAAATAGACCAAAAAAAATTTAATAATGTAGTAGAAACAACGAGTTTTGAGAGAATGAAAAATCTAGAAAGTACAAAGGGTTTTTTTGAGGCAACAATTGATTCTAAAACGGGAAAGAAAATTCCTTTTTTTAATCTTGGTGATAAAAATGATTGGAAGCAATTTTTAAATGTCAAAATTAGTGATAAAATTGAGAAAGCATTTGAAAATGAGATGACAGAGTTGGGATATTTATAGTTTAAAATATATGATTATTTGGTTAGCATCATACCCAAAAAGTGGAAATACATTCTTAAGATCCATGCTGTCTGGATATTTCTTTTCAAATGATGGAATATTTAATTTTGATTTATTAAAAAATATAAAAAAGTTTCCAGACTTTGGTGTGTTTAAAAATTTAGGAATAGATGTTTCCAATGAAAATGAGGTTGTTAAAAATTATATTAATGTTCAAAAAGAAATAAATCGTAGAGATGGAAAATCAATAAGGTTTTTAAAAACACATTCTGCCCTTAATGATATTAATGGTTATAAATTTACAGATCTCAAAAACTCACTTGGGGCCATACATATTGTAAGAGACCCTAGAAAAATTATTCTATCATATGCAAATCACAGCCAAATATCCCTAAATGAGTCACTTAAAAGGGTAATTGAGGTTAGAACATTGGGAGGCCTTAATGATCAACAAAATCAATCGGTTACGCATGTTGGATCATGGTCCTCAAATTATAAATCTTGGAGGGAATTTAAAAAAACTGGCAGATATTTACTAATAAAGTATGAAGAAATTATTGCCAAACCAGAGGAAACATTTGTATTAATTTTAGAATTTATTTCAAAATTAACCCAAACAAAATTGGTGGTAGATAAAAAAAAATTAAATAATGTTTTAAAAACTACTTCATTCGAAAATTTGCAAAAATTAGAAAAAGAGAATCATTTTCCTGAGGCAATTCAAACTAAAGATGGAAATTATGCAACATTTTTTAAATATGGAAAGAATAATACAGGCAAAGATTTGCCAAAAAGCATAATTACAGAGATCGAGGAAACCTTAAATTCTGAAATGAAAGAATTAGGATATTTGTAATTTTAGAGAATAAATTTTGAAAGATCAGTATCTTTAACCAAATTATCTAAATTTTTATTTATATATTCTTTATTAATAATTATTTTTTCACCAGCACGGTCTGTAGCGGTAAAGCTTATCTCGTCTAATATTTTTTCGATGATTGTATGCAGTCTTCTAGCTCCAATGTTTTCAACAGTAGCATTTACCTCAGATGCAATATTTGCAATGGCATCAATTCCATCGTCTGAAAATTCTAAATCTACATTCTCTGTTTTTAATAATGCAACATATTGTTTTATTAAACTAAAATCTGGTTCCCTTAATATTCTTTTAAAATCTTCACTGGTTAAGGCTTCAAGCTCAACTCTGATTGGAAGTCTTCCCTGTAACTCTGGAAGTAAATCAGATGGTTTGGCAAGTTGAAATGCACCTGATGCAATAAATAAAATATGATCAGTCTTAATTGGACCATGTTTTGTGTTAACAGTTGTTCCTTCAATTAAAGGTAATAAATCTCTTTGAACACCTTCTCTTGAAACATCTCCTCCAACTCTGTCAGTCCTTGCTGAAATTTTATCAATTTCATCTAAAAAAACTATTCCGTTGTTTTCAGTTGAAAGTTTTGCTGCTTTAATAATTTTATCTTGTTCGATTAATTTATCCGACTCATCATTAATCAGAATTTCGTGAGACTCTTTAACAGTCATTTTCTTCTTCTTTTCTTTGTTTCCCATTGATTTGCCAATCATTTCACCGATGTTAATCATTCCAACATTTGCACCAGGCATCCCAGGGATTTCAAAAGAAGCACCACCTGAACCAGTATCACTTACAGCTATTTCAATTTCATTGTCATCTAAGTCACCGTTTCTTAATCTTTTTCTAAAACTTTCTCTCGTTGCTAGACTTGCTTTTTTTCCAACTAATGCATCTAAAACTTTTTCTTCCGCTGCCTTTTGTGCTTGAGCAAAAACTTCTTTTCTTTTTTTTACTTTTTCCATTGAGATGGCAATTTCAATTAAATCTCTTACTATCTGTTCAACATCTCTTCCAACATAACCAACTTCTGTAAATCTTGTAGCTTCTACTTTAACAAAAGGTGCTTCAGCAAGTTTTGACAATCTTCTAGAAATTTCAGTTTTTCCTACGCCAGTCGGCCCAATCATTAAAATATTTTTTGGTAAAACTTCATTTTTCATTTCACCTTTTAGAGCTTGTCTTCTCCATCTATTTCTTAAAGCAACTGCAACGGCTCTTTTTGCTTTATTTTGTCCAACCACAAATCTATCAAGCTCTGAAACTATTTCTCTTGGAGATAAAGAACTTACCAATGATGCTTCTTCTTTTTGACCTTTATCTTTTGGGTGCAGTTGTGTTACGTTTGATTTATCCATCTAAATTTTTTCTATTTTTACATTGTCGTTGGTGAATACACATATGTCAGCTGCTACTTTAATTGCTTTTTTTGCAACTTCCTCTGCAGACATATTGCCTTCCATTAAAACTTTTCCTGCAGCTAGAGCATAATTTCCACCTGAACCTATTCCAATAACATCTCCCTCAGGCTCAAGAACATCTCCAGTTCCTGAAATAATATAACTATTATTCTTGTCTCCAACAGCCATCAAAGCTTCTAATCTTCTCAAATATTTATCTGTACGCCAATCTTTTGCTAATTCGACTGCGGCTCTTGATAAGTTGCCTGCATGTTTTTCTAATTTTCCTTCTAATCTCTCAAATAGAGTTAATGCATCTGCAGTTGATCCTGCAAATCCTGCTACCACATCTCTTTTTTCAATTTTTCTAACTTTTGAAGCAGTGCTTTTAACAACAGTATTTCCCATACTAACTTGCCCATCACCAGCAACTACTACTTCTTTATTTTTTCTAACTAGTACAATTGTTGTCATAACTAATAAATGGTAACTATTTTTGATACTTCAAGTGTTCAGACTGATATTGATATAGCGGGATTATGTATGTATACCATTAAAAATATATGGCTAGAAAAGGAAAAGTATCTCGAAAAACAAAAGAAACCAGCATCAATGTTGAAGTAAATATTGATGGCAAGGGTAAATACCAAATAGATACTGGTATTGGTTTTTTAGATCATATGCTTGAGCAATTATCAAAGCATTCTTTAATTGATTTAAAAGTTAAAGCAAAAGGAGATACTCATATTGATCTTCACCACACAACTGAAGATACAGGCATTGCAATTGGAGAAGCTTTAAAAAAAGCAGCTAAAAAATTTGTTGGTATCAAAAGATATGCTCATTCAGTTATTCCAATGGATGAAACATTAACTCGAGTTGCGATTGATGTTTCAAACAGACCTTATTTAATTTGGAAAGTAAAATTAAAAGTTGAGAAACTCGGTGAGATGGACACAGAACTATTTAAAGAATGGTTTCAAGCTTTTTCTCAATCTGCTGGTATTACAATGCACGTTGAAAATATTTATGGTGACAATAGTCACCACATAATTGAGTCTTGTTATAAAGCTTTAGCAAGATCATTAAGAGCTGCATTAGAGATGGATCCTAGAAACAAGAAAAGTATTCCATCCACTAAAGGCTCATTATAAGTTTAATGAACGTCACAATTGTTGATTATAATTCGGGCAATATCAGCTCGGTAATAAATTCCTTTAAGGAAGTTGCTAAAGATAAAGTCAATATCAAGGTAACTTCAGATTTAAATAAAATTAAATCCTCAGATAAAGTTGTTTTACCAGGGCAGGGTTCGTTTAAAAGTTGTGTTGATGCGCTTAACAATATTAGGGGTTTAGTTGATACATTAAATGAATTTGCAGTTAGTAATAAAAAACCACTTCTTGGAATTTGTGTAGGACTTCAAATGTTTGCAGATATTGGTTACGAAGAAACAGAAACTAAAGGTCTTGGTTGGATTTCGGGCAAAGTATCAAAAATAGATAACCAAAATGGAAAATTTAAACTTCCTCATATTGGCTGGAATCAAATAAATATTGTTAAAGATAGTAAAATTTTTAAAGATATAGAAAATAATTCTCACATGTATTTTGTTCATAGTTATGAATTTATTCCAAATGACAAAAGTGTAATTTCTGGAACAACAGATTATTCTTCAAATATTGTTTGTTCGGTTGAAAAAGAAAATATCTTTGGAACTCAATTTCATCCTGAGAAGAGTGATAAAACTGGACTTAAAATAATTGATAATTTTATTAGTTTATAAATGAAAATATTTCCAGCAATAGATATTAAAGATAAAAAGTGTGTAAGGTTGGTCAAAGGTGACTTTGATAATAAAACTGAGTATGAAATGTCTCCGATTGAACAAGCTGGTAAATACAAAGATCATGGTTTTAAAAATTTACATGTAGTTGATTTGGATGGAGCTTTAACAGGCGAAACAGTTAATTTAGATATTATTCAAGAAATAGTTTCTAAATTTGACCTTAAAATTGAAATTGGTGGGGGTATTAGAAACTTTGAAAGTATTCAGAAATATACTGATGCTGGTGTTGAAAAAGTTATTTTAGGAAGTGCTGCTATAAAGGATAAAAATTTTTTAAAAGAAGCTTGTGATAAATTTCAAAATCAAATTGCCTTAGGTTTAGATGCTAAAGATGGATATTTATCTGTATCTGGTTGGAAGGAAAATTCCAATAAATTAACTTTAGATTATTTAAAAGAGGTTAATGATTTTGGTGTGAGTAGATTGATTTATACTGATATTAACAGAGATGGGATGAAGCAAAGTCCTAATTTTGAAGAGACAGCAAAGATTGCTAATACATCTAATTTTCCAGTAATTATATCGGGAGGAGTCTCGTCAATTGATGATATTAAAAAAGCCAAGGAGTTAAATAATAGTAATATCGAGGGCATAATAGTTGGAAAAGCTATTTACGATGGTGATATTAAATTAGACGAATTAGTTAAGGAACTAGATGCTTAAAAATAGAATAATACCTTGTTTAGATGTTAAAAATGGACGTGTTGTTAAGGGAATTAATTTTGTTGATCTTCAGGATGCAGGCGATCCCGTCGAACAAGCTAAAATTTACTCTGATGGCGGAGCGGACGAAATTTGTTTTTTAGATATTACAGCTTCAAATGAAAATAGAGATACTATTTATGATGTAGTCAAGAAAACTTCTAAGAAATGTTTTGTTCCTTTAACTGTTGGTGGCGGAGTTAGAAGCGTTGAAGATATTAATAAGCTATTAAATTGTGGGGCCGACAAGGTATCTATAAACACCGCTGCAGTTCAAAATCCAGAAGTAGTAGTAGAAAGCTCTAAAAAGTTTGGATCTCAATGTATTGTTGTTGCAATTGATGCAAAAAAAAAAGATGACAAATGGGAAATCTTTACTCATGGCGGAAGAAATAACACTGGAATTGATGCAATAGAATTTGCTAAAAAAATGGAAGATAGCGGGGCAGGAGAGCTACTAGTTACTTCTATGGATCGAGATGGTACTCAAGTTGGTTATGATATTGAGCTTATGTCTAAGATATCTTCTATGGTAAATATTCCAGTTATAGCTTCAGGCGGAGTTGGAAACCTAAATCATTTAGTAGATGGAATTAAATTAGGAAATGCAAGCGCAGTCTTAGCAGCATCAATATTTCACTACGGCAAACATTCCATAAAAGAAGCTAAGGAGTATTTGGATTCAAAAGGAATTCCTGTTAGAATTTAATATGCTTCATACATTAGAAAACCTAATAAAACTTGCAAGGGGAAGAAAATCTTCTCCTGTTGAAGGTTCTTATACTAATAAGTTGCTTGCTGACAAATCGTTAAGTAAGGAAAAGGTCTTAGAAGAAGTAAACGAATTGATTGAGGCTGTGGAAGAAAATTCAAACAAAATTCATGAAGCAGCAGATGTTTTTTATCATTTATTAATCTATCTCGAAGCTAATGACATAAAAATTGAAGAAGTAATGTCAGAATTAGAAAAAAGGAGAAAATGAGTTACGACGATAATAATATTTTTGCAAAAATTTTACGTGGGGAGATACCATGTAATAAAATTTATGAGGATGATTTTGTTTTATCATTTCACGATATCAATCCACAAAAAAAAATTCATGCACTGGTTATACCCAAAGGAAAATATATTGATTTAGATGATTTTAGTTTAAATGCTTCTTCTCAGGAAATGGTAGGTTTAATAAAAGGAATTAATATAGTTGCTAAAAAACTTGGTATTTCAACAGAAGTAGGCCAAGGCTATAGAGCTTTAGCAAATATTAGTGATCACGGCGGGCAAGAAGTACCTCATTTACACTTTCATCTGTTTGGAGGTGAAAGAGTTGGGAAAATGGTAGAGTGATTGAAACAGTTAAAAGAAATTATTTAGATATACATTCACTTCAAGATTTAAAAGAAGGCCTTAAACCTTCAAAGGATTATTCTCTGAACTTAATTGATCCAATTGATTTTCAATTAAATAAATTCTTTTATAAGAATATTGGAAAAAAACATAAATGGGTAGATAGATTATCTTGGTCAGAAGAAAAATGGATTAATTACGTTTCTTTGAAAAATGTTCGAACATATGTGCTCAAATTTAAAGATGATTTAGTAGGTTTTTTTGAATTAATTTATCATGAAGAAAAAAATGAAACTGAAATTGCATATTTTGGAATACTAGAAGAATATCAAAATAAAAAATTAGGATCTTTTTTATTATCTGAAGCTATAAAAAAATCTTTTAAAAAAAATATAAATCGTGTCTGGGTTCATACATGTTCGTTAGATCACAAAAATGCATTAAATAATTATATAGCACGAGGAATGAAAATTTTTAAATCTGAAAATTTAAGAATTTAATTTATAATTAATTTTTACTTAATTTTATTTTTAATTGATTTTCTACAAATTTTGATTGGAAAATTTTATCTGATATTTCTTTATAAGAATTATCACCAATCAATCTTGCAAATGCAAGCCAGTTTCTAAATACTAATGCATCAAATAAAGATAATCCTTTTATAGTTGGGTTCGAATTTTTGTTAAAAATAAAGTCAGGGTTTTTTTCATCAAAAATTTTTTCTCGTTCCTTATTTTTTTCGTCATATAACATCGCAGTCTTATCTAATTTATTATAACTTGGGAATTTTGGATAATATTCAGAACAACCTCTTTTAATTTTACAATTTAACTCTTTATTAAAATTATTATGAAGAATTTTTTTTACTTGATTTAAAACGATTTCTGTTTCTGCAATTGAGTTACAAAAAATTAGTCCTTTGTAATTACCTGATACTTCAGGCCTTAACTCAATCATACATTTTCTTGAATTGTCTTTATCTAATTTAATTTTGTCAAATACAACGTATAATTTCATTAATTCGAGCACACTATCCACCTCTATCTGAATTTTATAACATCCGAAACAGTGCTTAGGTATGAAGTTTAAAGTGTTGAAAATTTTTTTATGTCTTTTGCAATGAGGTGGTACTTTTTGTTCTCTATAAGTTTGAACTTTATCAAACTCTAAACCACTTAAATTATTTTCTAAAATTAAATTTATTTCGTTAAATAAATCTTTAATCTCAAAATCTTCAATCTGATTTTCTGATGAATATTTTATATTTATATTATTAAGATTATTGTGAGCTAATACAATTTTTGAATTTTTAATATTTATATTTTTTGTTTGAGACAATACATTAAGCAATCCTGATATAGATGGTTTTAAATCTTTATTCAATTCAATTGCTTTTATATAGTTTTCTATAGCTTTTCCATTTTCTCCTGTCGTATAATATATTCCCGCAAGATTGTTATAAAATTCAGGAGCATTAGGTTTTAATGAAATAGCTTTTAGATAGTCTTCTTCAGTTTTTTCAAATTTATTCAATTTTGAAAATGCAAATCCTCTATAAAAATAAAAAGTAGGATTATTAGAATTTAATTTCAGGCTTTGAGAAAAACCTTCAATCGCACCATTATAATTACCAAGATATAGATAGGAAACACCTTTTAAAAAATAATAATTAGGATTATTTTTTTCACCCTGATCTAAATTTTTTAAACTCTCGATTGCTTCAGAAAAATTTTTGTTATGGATTAATAATGAAATATCTCTAAGATTATTTTTCATAATGGAATTATAAGTAATAAATATTAGTTTTAATATAAATTTTTTAAAAACTTAGTATTGTTGTGTTGGGATTTTAAAAAGATTTTTTGGAAGCACCCTATTTTTTCTTATTGAACTAAGAAAAGTGATATTAAAATTTTGGTAAATATCTGTATTTTGCCAACCAACTAAATCATAAGTTTTTTTATCAAAAAAAATATTAATTTCGTTATCTTGATCTAAAATTGTAAAATTAATGAGACTATTATCAACAATTCTTTCCTCAAGATCATAAATTTTATTTATTAGAAAATTTTTATCTAAAATTAAATTTAAAGGAGTTTTTTCTAATGGATATCTGTAATAACTGGTCCTTGTTTTTATTACTAAAGATTTTCCATTTGATACCAAAATTTTATTATTGCTTCTTGCGTATTCACAAAAGATTTTTTTTTGATACTCAATGGTACAGTTTCCATTTTCTATTTTTCCATTAACATTCTGCTCGAATTTAAAATCAAGATTTTTTGTATCTTTCAGATTTTGTACTATTTTGTCTTTTATTTCTGCATTTGAGATGGAGGTGCATATAAACAAAAAAAATGTTAAAAAATATCGAAGCATTAAAGCACTTCTCTCTTGCCGACATGATTTGCTTTGCTAACAATGCCATCTGCCTCCATCATGTCAATAATTCTCGCTGCTCTGTTGTATCCAATCTGAAGTTTTCTTTGTAAAAAAGAAGTAGACGCTTTACCTTCAGACCTAATTATATCTAAAGCTTGTTCATAAAGCTCATCTTTCTCACCTTGATTTTGATTATCACCGATTTCTTTCTCATCAGCGTAATTTAAAATTTCATCAACGTAATCTGGTTCTGCTTGAGATCTCAAAGAATTATTTATTTTTTCAATTTCACCATCAGATACAAATGGTGCATGAATTCTAACTATACGATTAGCTGAGGACATGTATAACATATCTCCTTTTCCTAACAATTGTTCAGCTCCTTGTTCTCCAAGAATAGTTCTACTGTCTATTTTAGAAGTTACCTGGAAAGATATTCTTGTAGGGAAATTAGCTTTAATTGTACCCGTAATAACATCTACACTAGGTCTTTGCGTTGCCATTATAATATGGATCCCAGCTGCTCTTGCCATTTGAGATAGTTTTTGAATATAATTTTCAATCTCTTTACCAGCAACTAACATTAAGTCAGACATTTCATCAACTACCACTACAATATAAGGCATTGGAAGTTTATGTTTTGCATTGTAACCATCAATATTTCTGACGCCCTCTTTTGTCATTAATCTATATCTGCTCTCCATTTCCTTAACTACCCAGCCTAGCACTGAAGCTGCTTTTTTTGCTTCTGTTATCACTGGGCACAGCAAATGTGGAATTCCTTCGTAAGTTGATAGTTCCAACATCTTGGGATCAATTAAAATAAATTTACACTTATCAGGAGTGTGTCTGTAAAGAAGTGATAAAATAATTGTATTGATACAAACTGATTTACCAGATCCTGTAGTTCCGGCTATCAGCAAATGTGGCATTGATGATAAATCACCAACTATAGGTTTACCTGATATACTTTTACCTAGCGCAATGGGTAATTTGATATCTTTTTTTTTAAAATCACTGTTATTTAAAATTTCACTTAAATAAACATTTTCTCTAGAATAATTTGGTAGCTCAATACCAATAGTATTACTTCCAGGGATTGTAGAAATTCTTGCAGACTCTGAACTGGTATTTCTTGCTATGTCATCCGAAAGATTAATTATTTTTGAAACTTTTACACCAGCAGCAGGTTCAAATTCATTTAATGTCACAACAGGTCCATGACTTACTTTTTTAATTTTACCATTAACGCCAAAGTCTAATAAGATTTTTTCTAAAAATTCAGGATCATTATTTTCACTTTTTAAAGATCCTTCTCTTTCTTTTTTAGTGGGTATTTTTAATAGATCTAAACTCGGGAGCTTAAATTTAATTTTATTATTAGTTTTATTTTCAGCTTTTATAAAGGGTAAATCTTCTTGTATAAGGTTTTTAATTTCATCCTGAGGTATATACTCACTTATTATTTCACTTTTATCTGTATAATTTTTGTTTTCTTCCTTTTTTAGAAAACTTAAAGATTTCAATATTGATTGATAAAATTTAAGCGGATTAAAATTTATACTTTTAAGAAATAATAATAAAATTAAGATAATTAAAATATAGAATGATATTTGACTATTTATAAGCAAGATTTGATTTAAAAATGTTTGATTGAGAAAATTGCCAATAAATCCACCATTGCCATTTATATAAAGTGTAAATGCTTCAGAATAAAAATGAGTTAAAAAGAGAGTTCCACAAATACAATAGAGCACAAGAAAAAAAATATTTTCAATTATTAAAATAAATTCTTTATTTTTCAGTAGGTTGATACCTGTAATTGTAAAAGTAAAAGAAATTAAATAAGCAATTAAACCCACTGATTGAAAAAGTAAGTCTGAAACAAAACTACCCTGGAAACCAAAAAAATTTTTAATTTCTTTATTGTCTGGAAAAATAAAATTAGGATCATCAGGTGAGTAAGTAAATAATGAGATAAACAAAGCTAAACCTAACAAAAAGAAAATTAACCCAGATATTTCGGCTAATCGCCTAGTTGCAAAATTAATGAAAAAAAAAGCTGTTTTTTTAATATTCATATATATGAATCAATTATACCACTTTGTATCATCTAATTTTTATTGTTAAAATTAAAAATAATATGAGAGTTTGTATTCTTGGCAGTGGTTTATCGAGCTTAGCTTTAGCTAAATCTTTGGTTAATCAAAAAATTTACGTAGATGTTTTGTTTTCAAAAAAATTTTATTCTGCAAATAAAACTCGTACAATAGGTATTTCTAAAAGTAATCTTCAATTTTTTAATGAAAAAATAATTAATATTGAAAAAATTGTTTATAAATTAAACCAAATTGAAATTTATAGTGATAATCTTAAAAAAGAAAAATTGATTAATTTTGGAAATAACCATGACCATTTATTTTCGATTGTTAAAAATTATAAGCTTAAAGAAATTATAGAAAAAAATCTATTTAGTAATAGGTATTTTAAAAAAATTAATCATAAAAAAAAAATAAATTACCTTAGCGATTATGATTTGATTTTTAATTCTGATTATAATCACCCAATTACAAAAAAGTACTTTTCTAAAAAAATAGAAAAAAAATATAATAGCGTTGCTTATACTACGATTTTAAAACATGAAAAAATTTCTAACAATATTGCCGTACAGATATTTACACAAAATGGTCCTCTAGCTTTTTTACCTATTTCAGATTTTGAAACATCAATTGTCTACTCAATCAATAATCATTTGAAAGATAAGAATGTAATACATGATTTAATTAAAAATCATAATTTTAAATATAATCTAAAAAAAATAAATAAAATCGATTCTTTTGATCTAAAAGGATTGAGTTTGCGATCTTATTTTCACAAAAATATCCTAGCATTCGGGGACTTAATTCATAGAGTTCATCCCCTAGCGGGACAAGGCTTTAATATGACAATTAGGGATATAAAAATCTTAAATGAAATTATTCAAAATAAAATTGATCTTGGTTTGCCTTTAGACACAGCATTAAATGATGAATTTGAAAAAAATCAAAAGCATAGAAATTTTATATTTTCTTCAGGGATTGACTTAATTCATGAGTTTTTCAATTTAGAAAGAAAGAGTAACAATGATTTTTTAAGTAAATCGATTCAATATTTAAATAGAAACTCCAATATAAAAAATTTTTTTACGACTATTGCTGATAAAGGTGTTTTATTTTAATTTATTATTATTGCAGTGTAGTATTTTCATAATCATCAAAAATATATGTTTTAAGAATCTCTGCAATTTTGTTTTTTCTAACACCTAAGTTTTTAGCTTCAAGTAAAATCTGTTTTTCTTCAAGAGTAAAGGGTGACGCCATAGCCAAAGCGTTAATTGTCTCATTTAAACTCTGTTTTTCTAATGCTTTCCAATTAATAATAAAACCTTTTTTTTCAAATAAAGATTTTAAATCTTTAAAAATTAACTCGAGATCAGAAAAATTCAATTTTTCTTTTTCATCTGTTAAATCATTGAAATAATTATTATAGTCAACTTCTACACTTCTATATTTTTTATCTGTATTTATTTCATTTACAATTTGAAATCTAATTTTTCCTTTTAATTCAATTAGATAACGATTGTCTTCTGTCTCTTTAAAACTAGTTATTTTTCCAAGACAACCAACATCATGTAATTTAGGTATACCATTTTTATCAAAAGAATTTCTTGGCTGAATCATCCCAATCAATTTCTCAGATTTCATGCTATCGTTGACCATATCAAGGTATCGTGGTTCAAAGATATTTAAAGGTACTGTTGTATTAGGAAAAATTATGAAATTACTCAGTGGAAAAACTGGAACAATTTTTGGAAAATTTTTCATAAAATTTTATTAACAATAAAAATATTATTAATCTATAATATAAATACAATGATTTATTGGATCGCATCTTATCCAAAAAGTGGAAATACTTGGCTTAGAATTCTTTTATCTTGCTATTATTATACAAAGGATGGGTTTTATGACGAAAATTCATTAAAAAATATTCAGCAGTTTCCTGAAAAAAGATATTTTAAACAATTTAATTATAATCAAAATATTATCGGTGATACGACAAAATATTGGATAAAAGCACAAGAAAAGATAAATGAGGATAAAAAATTGAGATTTTTTAAAACACACAATGTTTTTGGTCTTGTAAATAATTCTCATTTTACAAATAAAGAAAATTCAATTGGATGTATTTATATAGTTAGAGATCCGAGAAATGTATTCACTTCAATAAAAAACTTTTATGAGATGGAAAATGATCAAGCACTTAAATGGATGATTAACCAAAATCAATATATTTACGACATTCATAATTTTGACAAGGATGGTTATAGTGATTTTCAATTTATAAGTTCTTGGGACAATAATTATAAATCATGGAAACTTCAAAAAAAAATACCAATTAAAATAATTAAATATGAAGATTTGCTTAATCAAACATTTACAGTATTTAAAGATGTTATAGAGTTTATAAATAAGTCAATAAATAGCACAGAACAGATAAATAAATCTAAAATCAAAAATGCAGTAAATTCTACATTATTTTCTAAATTACAAAGCAAAGAAAAGAATGAGGGGTTTTCTGAGGCAATTTTATCAAAAAAAGGAGATAAAAAGATTCCTTTCTTCTTTATGGGGCCAGATAATGACTGGAAAAAAATTTTAGATAAAAATGTAAAAAATAAAATTATTGAAGCTTTTGAAAAAAACCTAAATGAGCTATCTTATAATATTGATTAGTCATTTTATTCTTGCTTAATCTTATAAAAATAACTAATTTTATCACAATAATAAGCGGGCATAGCTCAGTGGTAGAGCGTCTCGTTGCCAACGAGAAGGTCGAGGGTTCGACCCCCTTTGCCCGCTCCAAAAAATATTATGAGTGATTTAGCAAATAAAAAGTGTATTCCTTGTGAAGGCAATATTCCTCCATTTAATTCTGAGGAAATACACAAATATTTAAAAAAAGTTGATGGTTGGGAAGTACAAGAAGATAAAATTGATGGTTTTCACCTAATAAAAAATTTTAAATTTGATAATTTTTTGAAAAGCCAGGAATTTGTAAATAAAGTTGGAGAGATAGCTGAAGCTGAGGGCCATCACCCTGACCTATGGTTTGGATGGGGTTATGCAAGAATTAAAATATTCACACATGCAATTAAGGGTCTAGCAGAGAGTGATTTTATTCTCGCTGCAAAAATAGATCAAATATCTAATGTCTAAAGTGTCTTGTCTTTGAAAAAAGAAGAACAGTGTCTGTTTCATTTGCAAATTTAATTATCTCTTTATCTCTAATTGATCCAAAGGGCTGAACTACTGCTCTAACACCTGCTTGGACTAATTTTTCAATACCATCTACAAAAGGAAAGAATGCATCTGAGGCAGCAACTAAATTATCATTCTGGAGATTAAATTTTTTCATTTTATTTATTGCTATTTGACAACTATCTAATCTACTTGGTTGACCAGAACCAATACCAACAGTGGTCTCATTTGATGCTAACACTATTGCGTTTGATTTAACATATCTGCAAACATTGAAAGCAAAAATAAGATCTTTAAATTGTTTTGTTGTTGGTTTTCTTTTTGAGACGATTTTAAAATTTTTTTTTGAAAATAGATTTAAGTCCTCTGATTGTATCATTATATCTTGGTTGAATGATACAAATTTAAGAAGTTCTTTTGATGTATAATTTGTTCCATCAATTAATCTTAAGTTTTTTTTAGCTTTTAATATTTTGATAGCACCGCTTTCAAATCCATTTGCAATAATTACCTCTAAAAATAATTTATTTAATTCTAGAGCTAAATTTTTAGTAATTTTAAAATTACAAGAAACTATTCCACCAAAAGCACTTACGGGATCACAAGAAAGAGCGGATTTATAACTCTCTAAATGATCATTTTTAGTAGAAACTCCACATGGATTTGCATGTTTAACTATGACTGTTCCTTTGTCCTTTGGTAAAGATCTTGAAATAGTTAGAGCACTAAATATGTCATTATAATTGTTGTAACTTAGTTGCTTTCCATGAATTTGTTTCAAATTCCTATTTGAAATGCTTGAATAAATTGCACTTTGTTGATGAGGATTTTCTCCATATCTAAGTTGTTCAATTAGATTCCCATGAAACATTTTTTTCCTAGGGAAAATTGTATTTGTTTTTTTGTTAAAATAATTTGAAATTACAGAGTCATAATAAGCCGTTTCAGTAAACGCTATTCTTGATAGTTTTTCCCTAAAATTTAAAGAAGTAGATCCCTTGAATATTTTTAGTTCATGTATTAATTCCGTGTACTGATCTGGAGAAGTTATTACAGCTACATCATTATAGTTTTTTGCTGCAGATCTAACCATAGTAGGGCCACCTACATCTATATTTTCTATAATTTTTTGATGATTATCTGTTTTTTTAAGTGTGTTCTCAAATGGATAAAAATTAACTATGACTAAATCAATATTCTCAAAATTATTATCTTTAAGATCTTTTAAGTGAGATTTTTTTTCTCTTTTATTTAAAATCCCTGCATGGATTTTTGGATGAAGAGTTTTTACTCTACCCTCCAAAATCTCAGGGGAATTAGTAAAATTAGATACTTCTAAACAGTTAAATTTTAATCTTTTAATTTCTTTATAAGTACCACCTGAGCTAATTATTTTAATTTTGTTCTTTTTTAAAATATTAAGCAATGGTTTTAAGTTATTTTTGTCAGATACAGAGATGAGAGCTGTTTTGATTTTTTTCTTCATTATAATTTATTTATTTCCCACTTTATTATCTGTTCTTTTTCATTATTCATACCTGAGATAAAAATATTTTGGTTTTCTTTATATGAATTTTTATTACCGAAATATAAACCATTATCAATATTAATATCAAAGTTATCGCAACTAAATTTCCAACCTTCCTCATCTAATTCAACTAGTATTGATTTGTTATCTTGTGTTTTCATTACCTTTGAGTTTGGATGAAGATGAAATCTAATATCAAATTTAATTTCTTTCCTTGGATTTTTTCTAAATAACTTATCATAGCCAATAAATTTCATTTGTTCTGGGTAGAACTCAATTTCTCTCTCATGAATGGCTCCAAATTTAATTAAATATCCATCATGTGTACCTGATATTTTCCAATAATTATTTTCAAAAACTACATTTTTTTTTGATACTTTCAGTCCTTTATCAATAATAAAATTTTTTTGACTCTTAATAAAATTACAGGAGGAGTAATCCTCAATGCTTAAAGCACAATGTAAAGCTGTGCTTTTTGATAATTTACTAAATTTATTACTTTTGTCTGGATAGTAACCAGCATTAGAAATTAATTTTTTATCATTAGAAAATATTTCAAATGATAAAGCTCCTGCTTGATAGTCGTTAGAAAATATTTTGTTAGGGCTAGATCCAATATCAGCAACAAGAATTATTTTTTTATTTTTTAGTATTGCATAACCGCCTAGTTCATTAATTTGATTTTTAAAAGTGTAACCAAACCTTTTCAAGTATTGATCAAATTCGTTATTATCAGAAGAATAGTTACCATTAAAAAAAATATCTTGTTTAACATTTTGCCAAATGAAAGCGTAACTTGAGCCTAAATAGTAGATAGTTTCATCAATATATTCAGGGATCAAACTCTGAGACTCTTTAAACCACTCTCTAATTATTATAAAATATTTTAAATAAAATATTAATTGTCTGATATTTCTTGATTTTGTAAAACCCTGATTATCAATTGAGGATTTAATTATATTTTTTAATAAATTTAATCCGTAAGTAAGATATTGTCTTTCATTCTTATAAGCTAAACCAGTCAAAATTATTGCAGCACACCCAATCATCTTATTTTCTACTTCTTTTGGATTTTTTACTTCATTTAATAAATGATTAGTTTGCTTTTGTATCATGTGATCAAAAGTAGATCTGTATTCTTGATCACTATCTTCATACGTTAGTTGATGATTTGATAACCATGAAATAATTCTTTTTGCTGTTAAATCAAATTCCCAACTCCTTTTTTGATATTTAGTGTTATTTGAAATCCAATTTTTTATAATTGTTTGTGTAGTTTTTTTAGAGGATTTTAAATCTAAACTAAAAAACCAAAAAAAATTATTTAATTTTTCGTAATCTTTAGAGCTTAATTTTTTTTGCCAAATTGACTCGATAGCAAAGTCTTCAATTTTATATTTTTTATTTTGGTATTTTATTATAGACGAAAGTAAATGAGGACTTGGTTTATATTCAAAACTACTATTAAAAGTTTTTGATATTTTTTTTTCGTAAAAATTTGAGTTTTGATAAATTGATTTAAAACTTTCTTTTATATTAAAATAAAATTGACCTAAAATGCCTAAGGAATTTGTATTAATCATTAACTTATTTTAATTTTAATAAATTAATATTTTTCTTTATATCTCCATCATTACTTTTGAATACTGTAGTACCAGAAACAAGAATGTTTGCACCAGCATCAATTGCACTTTTGCAATTATCAAAATTGATCCCACCATCAATTTCTATGTCAAAAGCCATCTTTTTTTGTTCTTTTATTTTTTTTAGTTCTTTAATTTTATCTAAAACTTCTGGCATAAATTTTTGACCTCCAAATCCAGGATTAACACTCATAATTAAAACTAAATCAATTTGATCTAATAGATCTAATATTAAATCAATTTTAGATTCAGGATTAAGTGAAACTCCAACTTTCTTATTTTTTTCTTTTATCTTTTTGATTGAATTTTTTAAATTATCAGTTGCTTCGGGATGGATAGTAATTATATCTGCTCCTGCATCAGCGTAAGCATCTATGTATTTATGCACTGGTGATATCATCAAATGAACATCAAATTTTAATGAACACTGTTTTCGAAGAGCTTTAATTACAGGTGGTCCTATTGTTAAATTAGGAACAAAATGACCATCCATTACATCCACATGAATCATATCAGCTCCACCTTCTTCGAGTCTTTTAATTTCTGAACCTAATTGACTAAAGTCAGCTGATAAAATTGATGGTGAAATTTGTATATTTTTCATTGATTGCTAGATTAACTAGTATCAATTTTAAAAATTAAAATGAATTAAAAAATTGATAAATTTGTCTAGAAATTTCACTCTCCAAAGGAAATGACAACATTCCCATCACTGAATACCCCAAGATCCAAGGCATTAGATAAAATCTAATCATGTAGAAAAACCAAGCAACATATAAAGGCACTAATGGCCCAATAATAAAAGAAGGTGTGATTGGTTTAAATAATTTTATTAGAGGATTAGTATATTTCACAAATACTCTCATAAAAAAAAATTGAGAGTCTTCCTTTTGAAAAATGTTCATGGCTACTCTTCCAATTAAAGTCCACATGATAATTCCAAGCAAATAATCAATAAAATATATTAAAGGATGAAAATTTGCCGACATTCAAAATTTATATTGGAAAACGTATTGAAATAAAAGGGGCGAAATTAATCGCCCCTTTAAAAGATTATTTAGTGTGATTTACCAAGAATTGTTTTACCACTCGGTACACGCACGTCATCAACCATTTTTTGAGTAGCTTTATCTGGTTCTGCAGTCATTAAACTAACTACTACCATTAAAACTAAACTAACAGCTGATCCGAAGATACCAAATGTTAACTGTGTAATTCCTAGGAATCCACTTCCACCAGTTCGTACCCAAATTAAGTACCAAGCACCGGCGATTAGACCACCTAGCATACCAGCAACCGCACCTTGTCTATTAGCTCTCTTCCACCATACACCAAGTACAAGTGGGAAGAACAATCCAGACATCGCAAAATCAAAAGCCCAGATAACCGAACCTAAGATTCCTTGTATCTCCATTGCTGCAATAGTTGCTCCAGCAAAACCAATTACTACAAGTAATACCCTTGCAACAAGTAGTCTTTTTGCAGTTTCCGCTTTTGGATCAATGATCTTATAGTAAACATCATGTGATATAGCGTTTGCAATCGCTAGAATCAAACCATCGGCAGTAGACATGGCAGCTGCCATACCTCCTGCAGCAACTAGACCTGAAATTACATATGGTAATCCAGCTATCTCTGGTGTTGCTAATACAACGGCTTTACCACCCATGAAGAACTCATTTAATTCAAGAGTTCCATTTCCGTTAAAGTCGCTGATAAACATTAGGTTTGCTTGGTTCCAGTTTTGGTACCAATCTATCGCTTCCACTTCTGCAAATGTCTTACCGATAATACCAGTTGGTAAATTCGGGTCGATCAATGATAACTTAGATAATGTAGCTAACATTGGAGCAGAAGAATAAAGTAGGAAGATAAAGAATAATGACCAACCTACTGATTTTCTAGCTGCTTTTACACTTGGAGTAGTAAAGTATCTCATCATCACGTGAGGCAATGACGCTGTTCCCATCATCATCGCTAATGCTAATGAAATAAATGCCCAAGGTGTAGCGTTCACTGCAGAGTGAGCTTTAGTTATTCCTGCTAAGCCTTTAGGTACTGATTTTAGATCAGCAGCCGCGTTTTTAACAAAACCGAACTGTTGTTCTAATTCACCAATTCTAGCTACCTCGTCAGCTAACATAAAATGAGGGAAGAAACCTGCACCCATTTTGTTACTGATCCAGAATACTGGAAGTAGGTAAGCTATAATTAGTACAATGTATTGTGCAACCTGTGTCCAAGTTACCCCTCTCATACCACCTAACATTGAACATAATAAAATACTTATTAGTCCAACATAAACTGCGTATTGGAATGGGATATCAAGTGCAACAGATGCAATAGTACCCGTAGCGTTAATTTGTGCAGTTACATAAGTAAATGAAGCAACAGTTAAAACTACAACTGCGCTAAATCTAGCTAAATTACCACCGTATCTAGTACCTATAAAATCTGGAACTGTATAACAGCCAAATTTTCTTAAGTATGGTGCTAATAAAGATGCAACAAGCACGTAACCACCAGTCCAACCTACAAGTAGAGCCATATAGCCGTAACCTTTAAAGTAAATACCACCCGCCATTGCAACGAATGAAGCACCAGACATCCAGTCTGCTGCAGTCGCCATTCCGTTGAAGACTGTTGGTACTTGCCTACCAGCTACGTAATATGCATCTGCTTGGGCTGTTCTTGATAGCCAACCGATTAATGCATAGATGAATACAGTAAATGCAACGAAAGCGATACCAATCGCTTTAGCTGTCATACCCATCTGTTCAGCAATTGCCATGATGATTATGAAACCTATAAATCCTCCTGTATAGATTCCATAAACCTTAGGCAAATTATCTATGAAATTACCTTTCATTATTCGTCCTCTCTTTCGCTAAAGCCGAACTCTTCATCGATTTTTTCTTGTCTGTTCGCAAACCAGAAAATTAGGATTACGAAAGCACCAAGAGATCCCTGACATGTAAACCAATATGTCCACGGATAACCGAAAGGTCCTGTGACCTCGTTCATTTCAGCTCCAAAGAGAAAGATGCCAATTGAGAAAACAAACCAGATTGCTAATGTTATAAATAACAATCCCCTGGTTTTTTCCCAGTGTTTTTGTTGATTTGACATTTATACCTCTCTTTTTAGTTATAACTGGGTAAAACCATAACCATTATGAGAGCTTTGAAAACCCTAAAAATTGATCATATTAGGTACTTATTTACTTACTTTTTTAAGATATAATTGGCGCACTTACAAATTAACATGGGAAAATATAAATTAACTTGGAGAGACGTAAAACTTGAGGATTTTAAAACATATTTATTCGCCATGTTTAAGGCGTTTATTCCAAAGAAAAAAATAAAAACTTTAGATGAATTAGAGCAGTTTATTCAAACCAAATCTGCATGGGCCACTCAAGTTACTTTATATAATTATCTAAAAACTAGAATGGGAACAAGATATGTTCTACATTTCGATAATGATGAATTCATGTCATCAGTAAATCTTGCTAAATGGAATATTTATTCAGTTGCATTACAAGATTTAACTTTTTTTACTTTTTCATATTTGAAAGTTAATTTCAATTATCAGGATATTCATAAAGCAAATGAGATTTTTAATAAAATTTTAGATGATGAAATTTCTAATAAGATGCCATTAAATATTATTGATGAAGCCAGAAAAAGTTTTGATGAACGATTAGAGAAAATAAATTGGGATGGTTATTATCAAGACTTACCCTTTAATCCTAGTGCACTCTCTTTATATAAATGGGCTCCAATTGCAGATGAATTAAAAACTTTAGATCGAAAGATTGTTTTAAATTCGATGATTTTAAAATGGGATGTTGTTAAACAAGAATTTAAAGATTTGATACAGTTCTAAATATTTTTTCTATTTTCAACCAAACTATCAACAACACTTGGATCTGCTAGAGTAGTCGTGTCTCCTAATTGACCATGCTCATTTGCAGCAATCTTTCTTAAAATTCTTCTCATTATTTTTCCTGATCTTGTTTTAGGAAGGCCCGGTGTAAAATGAATTAGATCTGGGGTTGCCAAAGGTCCAATTTGTTTTCTCACCCAAAGTTTAAGATCTCTCTCAAGTTCTCCAGTTTCAGTTTCTCCAGCGTTCAGAGTTACATAACAATATAATCCATTACCTTTAATATCATGAGGGTAACCAACCACAGCTGCTTCAGCTACTTTTGGATGTGCAACAAATGCACTTTCAATTTCAGCAGTTCCTAGATTATGTCCAGAAACAATAATTACGTCATCTACACGACCAGTGATCCAGTAATATCCATCTTTATCTCTTCTACATCCATCACCAGTAAAATATTTTCCATTAAATTGAGAAAAGTATGTATCGATAAATCTTTGATGATCACCGTAAACAGTTCTCATTTGTCCAGGCCATGATTGAGCTATACATAATCTTCCTTCACCAGCACCTTTTATCTCTTTACCATTTTTATCAACCAATACTGGCTTAATTCCATAGAAAGGCTTTGTTGCAGAACCAGGTTTTAGAGGAATAGCCCCTGTTTGTGGAGCAATCATTATACCTCCAGTTTCCGTTTGCCACCATGTATCTACAATTGGGCATTTAGAATTACCCACAGTTTTATAATACCACATCCAAGCTTCCGGATTTATTGGTTCACCTACAGTTCCTAAAAGCTTAAGTGATTTTCTAGATGTTTTTTTAACAGGTTTATCACCTTCACGCATCAAAGCTCTTATTGCAGTTGGGGCTGTATAAAAAGTATTCACTTTATATTTATCAACTATTTGCCACCATCTAGAACTATCAGGATAATTTGGAATTCCTTCAAACATGATAGTTGTAGCACCATTCGAAAGTGGTCCATAAATAATGTAACTATGTCCAGTTACCCAGCCAATATCAGCAGTACACCAATAAATATCTTTTGGTTTGTAGTTGAAAATATATTGATGAGTCATTGATGCATAAACCATATAACCACCAGTAGTATGAAGAACTCCTTTAGGTTTCCCTGTTGAACCCGAAGTATATAAAATAAACAAAGGATCCTCTGCGTTCATTTCCTCAGGTTCACAATGATTAGGAACATCTTTAATTAAATCATGATACCAAACATCTCTATTTTGATCCCAGTTGATATAATTACCTGTTCGTTTAACAACAATACATTTTTTAACATTTGGACAACTCATCAGGGCTTCATCAACTGTATATTTCAGTGGTATAGTTTTTCCTCCCCGCACTCCTTCATCAGCAGTGATTATATATTCAGACTCGCAATCATTCACTCTTCCAGAAATAGAGTCTGCTGAAAAACCTCCAAAAATAATCGAATGAACTGCACCAATTCTCACACAGGCCAGCATTAAAATTGCTAACTCTGGTATCATAGTTAAATAAATTGTTACACGGTCACCTTTTTTAATTCCTAATTTTTTTAAACCATTTGCTGCTTTAGAAACTTTTTGATGAAGTTGTTTGTAAGAAATTTTTTGACTATCTCTTGGATCATCTCCAACCCAAATAATAGCAGTTTTATCTTTTTTATCCTTTAAATGTCTATCAATGCAATTTGCTGAAGCATTTAAAGTACCATCTTCAAACCATTTAATTTTTACTTCTTTTGTACTGTATTTTACGTCTTTAATTTTTTTATAAGGTTTTATCCAAGTAATTCTTTTTCCTTCTTTTCTCCAAAATTCATCATTACTCTTTATAGATTGAGAATATTTTTGCTGGTATTTACTTTTGTTTGCTAAGCTACTTTTAACCCATTCTGGTTTTGTTTTGATAACAACTTCAGGAGGTGTATTTCCATTTTCCTTTTTTGCTTTAATTCTTTTTTTTGCTTTTTTAGAAGATCTTTTTTTAACTTTAGATCTTTTCTTTACCTTTTTTGAGGTTTTTTTTCTAACCTTAGACTTTTTTTTTCTTACCTTGCTTTTCTTCTTCTTTTTTTTTGGCATAGGATAATTTTTTTTTTAAATCTTACTCATGTTATTTATAATTTTCCAGCTTTTATAATCAACAGGCATTACAGAAAGCCTACTTTGCTTTATCAGAGCTAAATGGCTTAAATCCTTATTTTTTTTAATACTTTCGAGAGTTATAGGCTTTGAAAATTTAGACTTAAATTGAACAGTAACGGCAACAAATCTTCCTGTTTTGTCTGTTTTATCTATATACGATTCTTTAATAACTTTTACTATTCCAACTATCTCTTTTCCTATGTTTGAATGATAAAAAAAACATAGATCTCCTTTACTCATACTTTTTAAATTTTTTGCAGCTTGATAATTTCTGACACCATCCCAAGGTGCACCTTTAATTCCAGCTTTTTTTTGTTGGTCAATTGACCAAACATCTGGTTCAGATTTCATCAACCAATATTTCATTACAATTGAACTCCGGCACCTTTGAGAAAAGCTGCATCTTCATCTAAAGGCCACCTAGGTTTTGCTGGATAATCTAAATCATCAAATTGATTTATTTTAAATTTTTCCAAACCTACCATTGCAATCATTGCTGCATTATCTCCACAAAACTCTATAGGTGGAAAAATACTTTTATAATTATTTTCTTCACATAGATTAATTAACATAGACCTAATTTTTTTATTTGCTGCAACTCCTCCAGCAACAACGAAAATTTTTTCATTTAATTTATTTATTTTTTCAAATTCAGTAAAAGCAATCTTTGTTTTTTTATATAAAATTTCCTCAATTGTTTTTTGAAAAGATGCTGCAAGATCATATTTATCTTGTTCTGATTTAATTGTTTTGCTTATCTTCAACACGGCAGTTTTTAGACCTGCAAAAGAAAGATTGCATCCTCCTTTGCTGAAAATTGGTTTTGGTAAATCATATTTTTCTGGATCACCTTTTTTAGCTAAAATTTCTATTTGAGGTCCTCCTGGAAATTCTATTCCTAAAAGCTTTGCCGTTTTGTCAAACGCCTCACCTAATGCATCATCAATAGTTGTTCCTAATCTTTTATATTTACCAAGGTTTTGAACACTTAAATATTGTGAGTGCCCGCCTGAAATTAAAAGAAGTAAATAAGGATAATTTAAATTTGTATTTAGTTTTGGACTTAAAGCATGTCCCTCTAAATGATTGATAGCAATAAAAGGTTTATTCATTGCTGTTGCGAAAGCTTTACCAAAACTTAACCCAACTGATAAACAAACAATTAATCCAGGACCAGCGGTAGAAGCAACCGCATCTATTTCCTCAATTTTTCTTCCACTTGCATCAATAGCTTTTTTGACAATCCAATCAATTTTTTCAATGTGTGAACGTGCTGCTAGTTCAGGAACTACACCACCAAACTCCCTATGAACCTCCACTTGGCTAGAAACTATGTTGGATAAAACTACTGGGAAACCTTCTTCATTTTCAGTTATTAAAGATGCTGCTGTTTCATCACAACTAGACTCTATTCCGAGAATTAAGGGTTTTTTGCTCATTCAAATAGTTTTTAATAATTGTACAATCTTTATACAAGTAAGAAATAAATTTTTATGAGCAAAAAAATAATAATTGGATCTAGGGGTAGCAAGCTTGCCTTACTTTATGCTCAACAAGCTAAAGATAAGATTATTGAAAACACCAACCTTGGTAATGATGATATTTTAATTAAATCAATTACAACTAAAGGCGACGAAGTACAGGATATAAGATTATCTGAGGTTGGTGGAAAAGGTTTGTTTTCCAGTAATATTGAAAAAGAACTTCATTTAAAAAATATTGATATCGCAGTTCATGCGCTGAAAGATATGCCTGCTAATGAGACAGAAGGATTAAGAACAGATTCCTTTCTTGAAAGAAATGACCCTAGGGAAATTTTAATTACAAAGGATAAAAAGAAACTTAAAGACTTAGATGAAAAGTCAATTGTTGGAACCTCATCATATAGAAGAGAATTTCAAATAAAAAAAATTAGACAAGATTTAAACTGCAAATTAATTAGAGGAAATGTAGATACTAGAATTAGAAAATTAAATGAAGGACTGTATGATGCAATTATATTATCTTATGCAGGTATCAAATTTTTAAAATTTGAAAATGAAATCTCTGAAATTTTTTCTGCTGAAGAAATAATTCCTAGCGCAGGACAGGGCGTAATTGCTCTTCAGTGCAGGGAGAATGATGACGATACAATTTCTATTTTAAACAAAATTAATCATGAGGAAACACATAAAAGAGCTCACCTTGAGAGAAATATTTTAAAAATTTTAGATGGAGATTGTGAAACAGCAATTGGAGCTCATTCAGTGGTTGATGGGGATAAGATTATAGTGGAGGCTGAACTTTTTTCTTTAGATGGCAAACAAAGATTTTATGCAAAAAAAGTTGGTAATTTGAATCAATTTAAAGAACTTGGTAAAGAAGTTGGAATACTTTTAAAAACAAAATCAAATAATTCATATAAAAGATAATATGCATATTTTGTTAACTAGACCGCTGGAGGATTGCTCTGAAATGATATTAAAATTTCAATCATTAGGACATCAAGTTTCTCATCTTCCATTAATAAGAATTGAAAAGGTTAATTATGAAGAAATTAACTTTTCTGAATATGGTGGAATTGTTTTTACTAGTGCAAATGCAGTAAAATTTTTAAACACAGTAAAATTAGATAAAAATATTAAATGCTTTTGTGTTGGAAACGCTACAGAAAACAAAGCAAGAAGTGTTGGTTTTCAAAATACAATTGCGGCTGAAGGAAATGTTACAAACTTAAAAGAGTTAATTATACAAAGTTATGAGTCCAAAAAGAAAGAATTACTTTACGTTAGTGGTGAAACAATATCGGTTGATTTGGATCAACAGTTATTAAGCGAAGGTTTTAAGGTAAAAAGAATTATTAATTACAGAGTAGATCATAATCAAAAATTTGATGAGAAATTTGTTAATGAATTAAAATTAAATATGCCTGATATGGTCTATGTTTACTCTCAAAATAGTGCGTCAAGTCTCTTAAATTTCATAAAGATTTACCAAACCGAAAATTTATGGATGAATACAAATTTAATGTGTATAGGCGAAAAAACCTCGTCAATACTGAACGAAATCAAATGGAAAAAGATTTTTCTTTTTAACCCTGGAGAAGAAGAGTTTTTGTTATATAAAATTTAAAAATGGAATTAATTAATAATTTTTCGGAGATATTTTTATCAGTATGGAATAAAGGAATTCTTGGTGTTGATATTTTTCAAATCTTAATTGGTATTGGAATATTTTTACTATTCTTAATTTTTAGAGGTCTAATAAGCAAATTAGTTATTAAAAAATTAGAAGTTATCTCGAAAAGAACAACGAATAAATTAGATGATACTTTTGTTCAATCACTTGTAGGTCCAGCAAGATTTTTACCAATTGTATTAGGATTTTTTATTGCAAGCTACTACATGACTTTCTCACTAGAAGGAAGAGAAGTGGTAGATACAATTAATAGAACGTTGATCACTATTTTAATTTTTTGGGTAATTCACCAAATCATAGAACCAATCTCATACATACTTAGTGGTTTAGACAAATTGTTAACAAGAGAACTTATTGGCTGGATAATTAAATCACTAAAAATTTTAATTTTTATTTTAGGTTTAGCTGCAGTTTTAGAATTGTGGGGAATTAAAATAGGTCCAATCATTGCAGGTCTAGGATTGTTTGGTGTTGCTGTAGCATTAGGGGCACAAGATTTATTCAAAAATTTAATATCAGGAATTTTAGTTTTAGTTGAAAAGAGATTTAAAATTGGAGACTGGATAGCTGTCGAGGGTATTATTGAAGGTGTAGTAGAAAAGATTGGATTTAGATCAACAACAATTAGAAAGTTTGACAAATCTCTTGCTATTATTCCAAATTTTCAATTTGCCGAAAACGCAGTTGTAAATGTAAGTGAAACTTCAAATTGGTTAATCAGTTGGATTATTACACTTCAATACGACACTACGGTAGATCAGTTAAAAAAAATTAGAGATGAAATCGAAAGTCATATTAATTCAAGCGAAGATTATAATACCTCAATTGGTGTTGCGGTAAGAGTTGATAAATTTTCTGATAGTTCAATAGATATGTATGTAAGATGCTTTACAAAAACAGGAAGTTGGAATAATTGGCTTGATGTAAAAGAAAGATTAGCAATTGCGATAAAGGAAATTGTAGAAAAAAATGGTGCTTCATTTGCTTTCCCAAGTCAGTCGATTTACGTTGAGAAAAAATGATAGCTATTTTTTATTTAGTTTTACAAATTTTAAAATTGTATTCTTACGTTGTAATAGCCAATGTTATTGTAAGTTGGTTAATAGCTTTTAACGTTCTTAATACTCAAAATAGGTTTGTGTATGCAATTTTAGAGTTGAGTTACAAATTAACCGAGCCTTTCCTGAATAAAATTAGACGTTTTTTGCCAAATTTAGGTTCACTAGATATTTCTCCAATCATTCTTCTTTTATTGATTTGGTTTATCGAAATGTGTATGAAGCTGTACATTGCACCAATGATTTTTTAAGAGATAAATATGATTTTAATTGATGGAAAAAAAGCAGCCGCAGAATTAAGAGCAGAGTTAAAGGAAGAAGTTGTAGAGTTAAAATCAAAACATAATAAAGTTCCAGGTTTAACAGTTATACTGATTGGTGATTTAACACCAAGTCAGATTTATGTAAGAAATAAAGAAAAGTCAGCAAATGAGGTAGGATTAAAATCTGAAGTTATTAAATATCCAGACTCAGTTGAAGAAAAAACTGTTTTAGAAAAAATACAAGAATTAAATAGTGATGAAACTGTTTCAGGAATTTTAGTTCAACTTCCTTTACCTAAGCACATTGATAAGCAGAAGGTTATAGAAGCTATTGATCCCTCAAAAGACGTAGATGGATTTCATCCAATGAATGTAGGCAATCTTTCATCTGGTTATGAAAGTTCGGTACCTTGTACTCCGCTTGGATGTTATTTGTTGATAAAAAAAATTGAACCTAATTTAAGTGGTAAAAAAGCTGTGGTTGTGGGTAGATCAAATTTAAATGGTAAACCAATGACACAACTTCTTTTAAAGGAAAATTGTACTGTAACTATAACTCATTCAAAAACTAAAGATTTAAAAGCTGAATGTTTAGAGGCAGATATAATTGTTGCAGCAGTAGGTATACCCGAACTTGTTAGAGGAGATTGGGTTAAGAAAGATGCTATTGTTATTGATGTTGGTATAAATAAAACTGATAACGGTATAGTTGGTGATGTTCATTTTGATGAAGTTTCAAAAAATGCAAAAGCACTTACTCCAGTTCCTGGCGGTGTAGGTCCAATGACCATTGCTTGTTTGCTTAAAAATACGATCGACTGTTTCAAAAGATCGCAAATTTAATAATTAAACCATAAGCTGTAATCTGTTAATTTATTAGGATGAAAAAACCTAAGCGACCGTACAGATTTGGTATAATTTTTTTGCTTCTTACTGTTCCGCCTATTGGGGCAACCCAGCTAGGTTGGTATTTGCATGACAAGCAAACTGGTTTTGATTATGGTATGATTGTAGGTACAGTATCAGTAATATACGCTGCATATTTAATGTATGAAAAAAACTGGCGTGAAGAAGATGAAGATTAAATTATGGAAAAAATAATTTTTTTTGGATTGGTCATTCCTATTATGGCTTATGTTTTATACTTAGGTGGAATGGCAATTATGAATGGATTTAAATCTAAAGAAGCTAATAGAGCTGAGAAAGAGGAAGCTGAAAATGAAAATGGGGATACAAGCGAGACTTCTGCCAAACAAAGTAGCAATTTAAGTGATGAACTCACTAAATTGAATGATTTAAAAGAAAAAGGAATTATTTCTCAAGAGGAATTTGAAAAGGCCAAAAACAAACTATTAAATAATTAAATAGTTTAATCATGTTCAAGAGTTTTAAAAAAAAATTTGTTAAAGTTAACAAGGGAAAAATATTTTGTCGATTTAAAGGAAACGGTCCTCCATTATTGCTACTTCACGGATATCCACAATCACATTTAATGTGGCATAAGACTGCCCCAGAGCTTAGTAAATATTTTACAGTAATTGTTGCTGATCTTAGAGGATACGGAGAGAGCTTTGTTTTACCTGGTGGAATTAATCATAAAAATTATTCAAAAAGAGAAATGGCTAAAGATATGGTTCAGTTGATGAATAAATTAAATTTTAAAAAATTTTTTGTTGCTGGACATGATAGGGGCGGAAGAGTTGCACACAGAATGGCAAGAGATTATAGAAATAAAATTATGGCTTTAAGTGTATTAGATATTTGTCCAACTTTAGATATGTACGAGCATACAGATATGAAATTTGCAAAAGGATATTTTCATTGGTTTTATTTAATACAGCCCGCACCTTTACCAGAGAAAATGATAATGGCAGACCCTAAAAGATGGTTACATAGTCGGTTTAATAGGTCATCTAAACGTGCGATTGGAAGAGTTGAAGATGAATATTTTAGAGCCTTTAAACAAAGTAAAAGAATTCATGCAACATGTGAAGATTATAGAGCTGCGGCCACTATAGACTTAGAGCACGATAAAAAAGATAGAAATAAAAAATTAAATATTCCTATCCAAGTTTTGTGGGGAAAAAAAGGAGTAGTAGGAAAGCAATTTAATTCGATTAAAATTTGGCAAAAATATACAATTAAAAAAATTTATGGTGCAGAAATTAATTCTGATCATTTTATTCCAGAGGAAAGTCCTAAACAAACTATAAATCACCTAAAAAAATTTTTTTTAAAAAATGTTAAAGATAATTCCAAATAAAAAAAATATTGGAGCTGAAATAATTGTAAATTTAATAGATATTACGAATAAAGATATTTTAAAAATTAAGAAAGCACTGAATAAATATGGAATGTTATATTTTAAGGAACAAAAATTAACTTCTAAACTTTACATTAAGTTTGCAAAATATTTCGGAAATTTAGCCAATTATCCAAGACTAAAAGGTTTAAATAAAAAATTTCCTCAAATTACAGTAGTGCAAAGAAAATCAACTGATAAAGGACCAAGTTTTGGTGAACAGTTTCATACCGATTCAATTTATACAAAAAAGCCTCCAAGATTCACAATGTTACTTTCTAAACTTGTGCCAAAAAAAGGAAAAGCTAATACAGAATTTTGTTCTCAATATCTTGCTTATAAAGAATTACCAAATTCAATAAAAAGAAAATTTAAAAATATTAAAGCAAAATATTCCTCTGAGGGTCCAATTTCGGTTACAACAAAAGAAAGAGTAAAAGAGAAAGGAAAAAAAATTAAAGAACTTAAATCTTCACATAAAATAATTAGAAAAATCAGCACAAATTATTCGATTTATTGCAGCCCAGGACATTTTGTTGGTTTTAGTTCAAAAATAAAAAATCAAGAAAAATTAAAAAAATTTCTTTTTAACCATCAAATTAAGAAGAAGTTTCAATTTTCTTTGCCTTGGGAAAAAAATCAATTGGCTATATGGGATAACAGATCTATGCTTCATCAAGCAACACCTTTCAAAGGAAATAGAATAATGCATAGAATAACAATTAAATAATTTATGTTCACAATTTTTTTAGGACTAACTCCATTTATATTTATTACCTTTTTAGGATTTGTATTTGGTAAGTTAAAAGTCTTAGACCTTAGTCATGCTAAAATTTTAAATCTTTTCTTGTTCTATATCGCAGTCCCAGCATTGATAATTAAGCTAATAGCACAAAATGAAATTGGACAAGTAGATTTTAAACAAATTTTCTCTTATTTAATTATGCAATCGATATGTGGAATTATCGCTTACTTAATTACCTCGAAATATTTTAAAAGATCAATCCCAGAGTCAATCATTTGGGCTTTAACTGTTGCTTTATCAAACCATGTGACTTTGCTTTTGCCAATAACAGAAATTTATTTTCAACAAAATGTGATTACACAAGTTGCAAGTATCATATTAATGGATGGGATAATTTTATTATCTGTAATTGCTTTTTTTCTCGAATTATCTACAAAAAAAAATGTAAATTTATTTAATTTTATTAAAAATTTATTTTTAAACCCATTCATTCTTTCAATAATTATAGGTTTGTTATTTTTATTATTAAATTTAAATATTGATCAAACACCGATTGAATACACTTTGTCTAAACTTGCAGCATGTGTTTCTCCAGTTGGATTGTTTGCAATTGGCATAACTCTTTCATTTTATACTAAAAATGTAATTAACAAGTTATCCGTTTCTATTTCAGTTTTAAAATTAGTCATTTCTCCGATAATTTTATTGTTAATTGGATTATTGTTTTTTAATGCAGGATTACCAGCTGAAATACCAGGTGCTTTTTTTGTGAGTGTTGCACCTTGCGGAGTTACTTCTATAGTTTTATGTTCCGCTTATAATGTAAGTCCTGAAAATATAATTAAAGCAATTTTTGTCTCTACTATTGCTTCTATAGGGACTATATTTTTTGCAATTAAGTATTTAACTCTATAACAATTTATCTAGAGGACTAACTTCTCCAATTTTAAAAATAATTGCATCTTCTTTATTAAAACCATATTTTTCAGCACTATCTTTAAATCTAATTGGGGGTTCCATAATTGGCTCCAATGACAAAACAAATGTTCCCCAATGCATTCCTAATACTTTTTTACTTTTTAGGTCTTGTGCAACATTCAAGGCTTCTTCTGGTGTAGTATGATAAATAGTTTTATCAAACATTGGTTTGAAATTATAAGCCCCAATATTTATCATTGTCAGATCTATAGGACCATATTTTTCACCTAGTTCTTTGTAGACTTCCCCATATCCAGTGTCACATGCGAATAAAATTTTTTTATTTTTATATTCTATAAGAAAATTACCCCACAAAGTTTTATTAGTGTCTGTTAAACTTCTCTTTGACCAATGAACTGCAGGAAGTAAAGAAATTTTCAAATCTTCATTTATAATTTTTTTATCATACCAATCCATTTCGTTTACATCTTTATATCCTTTAAAATATTTACCGAGGTTTAGTGGTGTTAATACTTTTGCACTCTTAAAAGGAAAATTTCTAATTGTTGACATGTCCTGATGATCGTAATGATTATGAGTGAGTAAAAATATATCCGTTTTAGGTATCTCATTTAATTTTATTGCAGGATTAGTAAATCTTTTTGGACCAAAGATTAGTGGTCCAGCGTTCTTTGAAAATACAGGATCTGTTATAATTGTAGTTCCACCTAATTTTATAAGATATGTCGCGTGACCTATCCAAGCAATATAATCATTATCTTTATATTTTTCTAAATCAGCTAATACTTTTTGTTTTTCAATAACATGTTCTTTTGGATAAGATAAATCAACTTTCTTTCTCAATTTACTAAATGTTCTATAAGAAAATTTTCCTGACCTGGATATTATTACCGGAGATCCTTTTGGATTCCTGAAAGTACCATCGGGTAAATGATGATAAGGTCTTTCTTTCATATTATTTTTTTTTCTCCATTAACCACAAGCTATTTCCTGCGAGAAAATATATTTTTCCATTAACAGGGTGAACTTGTATATCTCTTATTCTCCCAATTTTATCTTGGAAAATAATTGTTTCTTCAATCTTAGATGAATTTTGAAAGTTTAATTTTCTCATTGATTTATCTTTTAAAGAAGTAATTAGCGCCTCGCCGTTCCACTCTTTAAATTCATTTCCCTTATAAATAGTTATGGCACTTGCTGCTATTGAAGGCACCCAGTATTGGATTGCCTTTGTAAAACCTGGTTTCCATTTAGGTCCGATCTTTGAGCCTGAATAATTTGTTCCACCCCAACCTAAAATTTTCCAACCATAATTTTCTCCCTTTTTTACCTCACCAAACCAATCACCACCTTTTGCACCGTGGTTGCTTGCATAAATTTTTCCATCAAAAGAGGAATAGGTTAGACCTTGAGGATTGCGAACACCAATTTGATAAATCTCTGGTAACCAATTTGATTTTCCTTCAAACTTAGGGTTATCTTTTGGAATACTACCATCTAAATGAATTCTGATAATACTTCCAGGATGGTTTGTTGGATCTTGAGCGATCATGCCTCCACCTCTTTCCCCAGCAGATGCAAAAAGATAATTATCTTTTATAGCTAATCTTGAACCAAAATGATAACCAGATTCTATTGGTGGTTCAGCTTGAAATATATTTTTAAAATCTAAATTTTTTTTATTTAATTCAGCTTTTGCAATCGAGGTGCTTGTTTTCCAATCTCCTCGATTTTCTGAATAAGAAATCCATAAGAAATTATTTTGATAAATAATATCTAATAATCCTCCTTGTCCGTGTACAAAATAATTTAAGTTATGTTCAACTTCATTAACTTCTTCAGTAATAATATTTACTATTTTTATTTTTCCAGTTTTTTCAGTGATAATAAGCTCTTCATCACTTATAAAACTCGATCCCCATGGATCATTTAAATCTGCTAATTTTTTAAAAGTAAAATTTTCAGAAAAACTTTTGGATGAAAATAAAAAAAGGAAAAATATAGAAAAAAAAAATTTGATCACTTTAAGAAAGTTTAGACCTACCACCATCAACTGCAATTATTTGGCCTGTAACCCAAGAACTATCTTCTGTAAGTAAGAATTTAGCAAGAGCAGCAGAGTCTTTACCTTCACCCAATCTTTTAAGGGGATGTGCTTTTGCAATGCCTTCAGCTATAGCAGTGTTTTTTAACATTGGTTCTGCTATTTTAGATTTTGTTAAACTTGGTGCCACACAATTTACTCTTATGTTAGGAGCAAATTCAGCCGCAAGAGAAACCGTCAAACCTTCAATAGCTGCTTTTGCTGATGCTATTATTGCATGATTGGTAAAACCTCTTTGAGCAGCAACAGTTGAAAATAACACTATTGAACCTTTATTTTTTTTTAAACTTTCCTGATATCCTTTAATAGCCTCAACAGCAGAATAAAGATTAAGTTTCATGCATTTCTGAAAGTCTTGTTCATTTACCATTCTTAATGGTTTCAAATCAATTGAACCTACACAATACGCTAGACCTTTAATTTCGGAAATATCTGATTTAACTTTTTCTATAAACCCATCCTCTAAAACATCTGCAACGGTATGTGAGCATCCAAGTTTTTCAGAGATAGAACTAAGTTCACTTTCATTTCTTCCAACTAAATGAATATCGTTTCCAGAGTTTTTTAATTGTTCCGCTAAACTTGATCCAATAGAACCTGTCGCACCAAAAATTACATATTTTTCTGACATAAAAAATTTTATTAGTTATATTTAACTATGAAGTTATTTTTTATACTCGGTAATCAATTATTTCCAACAAAATACCTAGACCGCTTCAAAAAAGACCACCTATTTTTTATGGCTGAAGATAAGGGTTTATGCACTTATGAAAAGCATCACAAACAAAAAATTTTATTATTTTTATCTTCTATGCGTTCTTATGCAGATGGATTAAGAAAAAATAAATTTAAATTAGATTATTATAAAATTGAAGATAAAGAATTTAATGAAGATTATTTAAAAAAATTAAAAAAAATAATTACACAAAAAAAAGTAAAAGAAATTTCAAGTTTTGAAGTGGAGGATAAATTTTTTGAAAAAAAAATTTCACAATTTTTAAAAAAAGAAAAAATACATTGGAATGTTGTTCAAACTCCTATGTTTCTAAATTCAAGAGCTGAATTTAAAAATTATTTATCAAAATCAAAAAAACCTTTTATGGCAACTTTTTACAAGGATGTTAGAAAAAAATCTGGAATATTGATGGGTTCAGATGGCAATCCTGTTGGAGGTAAATGGAGTTTTGATGAAGATAACAGAAATAAATTACCTAAAAATATTTCAATTCCTAAATTTCCAAAAATCAATGAAACCAGCCATACAAAAAAATTAAAGCCTATTATTGAAAAGGAATTTAAAAATCACCCAGGTAGTACAAATAATTTTTGGTTTGCAACAGAATATGAAGACGTAGTTAAACTTTTAAATTTTTTTATAAAAGAAAAATCAAACTTATTTGGTGATTATGAGGATGCAGTTGATCAAAAAGATAATATTCTGTTTCATAGTGCATTAAGTCCCTATATAAACTTAGGTTTAATTACTCCTGAATTTGTTATCCAAAAAATTTTAGATTTTCATAAAAAAAATAAAATTAGAATGAATTCTTTAGAGGGCTACATTCGCCAGGTGATTGGTTGGCGAGAATTTATGCGTGGAATTTATCAGTCCTATTCACAAGAAATGGAAACTGGAAATTTTTTTAAACAAAATAGAAAAATGAAAAGTTCTTGGTATGATGGGACCACTGGTCTTCCACCTTTAGATTATGCAATTAAAAATGCTGTTAATCATGGTTGGTCACATCACATTGAAAGGTTAATGATCTTATCCAACATAATGAACCTTTGTGAAATTAAGCCAACAATTGTTTACAAATGGTTCATGGAAATGTTTGTAGACTCTTCAGATTGGGTGATGGTTCCTAATGTTTATGGAATGGGATTATTTAGTGATGGAGGAATTTTTGCGACCAAACCTTATATCTGTGGATCTGCATATTTTATGAAAATGATGGATTTTAAAAAAGGTGAATGGTGTAACACTATGGATGGTCTTTATTGGAGATTTATTGACAGAAATAGAAAATTTTTTTTAAAAAATCCTCGTCTTTCGATGATGGTAAGAATATTTGATAAAATGAAATCTGATAGAAAAAAATTAATTTTATCTGAAGCTGATAAATTTATTAAACTAAATACAATTTGATGAAAAAAGAAAATTTACCAACAAAAATTTGTCCAGTTTGTAAAAGACCATTTACTTGGCGAAAAAAATGGAAGTTAAATTGGGATAGAGTAAAATATTGTTCCAAGAAGTGTTCTAAGCTAAGCTAAGCTTAGTGAACATAATAGTATTACAACATATCAAAATAGAAGATCCAGGTTACATTAAAGATTTAATGTTAGCTGATGGATTTAACTTAACTACCATTGAGTTAGATGAAGGTGAAAAAATACCAGACGATTTAAGTAAATTTGATGGAATGTTCTGTATGGGGGGTCCAATGGATACCTATATGGAACAAGAATATCCTTGGTTATTAGATGAAAAGAAAAGAATTAAAGAATTTGTTGTGAATTTAAAAAAACCTTATTTAGGTTTTTGTTTAGGTTGTCAGCTTTTAGGAGAAGTAGTTGGTGGAAAAGTGGTTAAATCTAAACCAGCAGAAATAGGAATTATGGATATTAATTTCTCTAATGAAAAAGACGAAGATAAATTATTTTCAAAATTTCCTAATACGATTAAAAGTTTACAATGGCATTCTTATGAGGTTCAAGGTATTGAAAATAATAAAGATATAACTTTATTAGCCTCTTCCCCAATCACTAAATATCAAATTTTTAAATATCAAAACCATGCTTATGGTATTCAATTTCATATAGAAATTAAAGATACCACGGTCAATGAGTGGGGCTGTGTTCCGGAATATAAAAAGGCTTTAGAGGATCAGCTTGGTAATGGTGCGTTAGAAAAGTTTGATCAATCTGCAAAAGACAACATGAAAGATATGAATAACTATTCTACAATCCTTTATAATAATTTTAAAAAACTTTTATGAATAATAAAATTTTTGAATGGACAGGGGTTATAACTGCAATATTATATTCTTTGTTTGTTGCTTTAAATATAGGCATAGAATTTTTTGGGTTTTGTCTACTGTTATTGTCAGCCATTTTAATTGGAATTTGGGCTTATAGAGGTGGTCATAAAGGAATTTTATTTTTGCAATTTTTTTACGCAACTGCTGGAATCATTGGGATGGTTCGTTGGTTTTAATTAAAGCCTGAAACTATTTTAGGAATATAATTTTTAAAATTAAAAAAACCTTTATTACAGTATTGCCAAGCTAATTGATCAAGATTTCTATATAAAAAATCTATCTTTAAATTATTAGAATTTAAAAAATCTAAATTTTCACCTACTGTTGGATATAAACCATAACAATTTTCAATTTTTGTTAATTCACTTATGTCTACAACCTGGCAATCAATAGATTGATCTTTTAATCTTTGTACTTGGTCTTCAATTAACTGAGATTTAAATTTCACTAATTTTTCACTGAGTTTTATGGATCTATTTGCATTGTTGTTAGAAACTAAGTAAATTTTTTCAAAGTTCTTTTCCTGAAAGTCAGTGATTTCAAATGAGAGATTATTTTCAAAAATTAAAAGGTTTTTTTCTTCAATATTTTTTGGGTTATCGAAATCTTTTTTAATTATTTGGTAAAATTTTTCAGATATTTTGGGAGGAGCATTTTCATTTAATTTTATATTTTGAAATCTATTGTTGGTAAATTTTTTGATATTCCATTCGCTTGCAAGATAGTGTTTGCCTTGAGTTTGAACTCCAGCAACCCATCGCCATCCAAGGGTATTTGATGCAGCATCTCCATCATAAAGATGTTGCATGAAAAATTCTGCTCCTAACTGCCAAGGTAATTCTAGAGTAAAAATCCAAATACTAGCAAACCACATTCTTGTGTGATTATGCAAATAATTGTTATCTTTAAGTTCATTAACCCAAGCATTAAAGCACTCAATGTCTGTTTTCCCATCAATTGCAGAAAGATAATTTTGATTATTTTGAAATTCATTTTTCATTTGATTTAATTCAGCAAGATAATCTGTCCAAACATTTGGTCTTAGTTCCAACCAGCCTTTCCAATAAGTTCGCCATAGAACTTCTTGAATAAACTTTTCATTTTTTGAAAAAGAAAATTTACTCAGTGCTTTCTGAATGACTTCTTTTTCATTAATTATTCCATGAGTTATGTATGGCGATAAGCAAGATATATTAGATCTTTTTTCAGGCCCAAAATCAAAATTTCTTAATTTTGAATACTCTGAAAGATTATTATCAACAAAATTATTTAACTGATTTAAGGCCTTAGCCCTTGAAGCTTCAAATATCATTTAAAATTATTTTGATTTTTTTTTCTTTAGACCCAATTTGTCACTATGTCTTAATCTTAAAACAACAATTGCTCCAGCGATTAATAAAATTGCAACTGCTTCATAAACAAGTGCAGTAGGGTCCATTTCTTTACCTTGCAAAATAATAAATCGCGCTAGTGCGGTAATTGCAATAAGAAGTGGAAGGGTAATACTTATAGATTGTTGGCTCCAAAAAACTCTTACCATTGCTAAAACTTCTAAATATAGAAACATTAAAAGCAAATCTGCTAGCGTAACTGATTGGTTAGTGAACATGTTTTTAATTTCAATCCCAACAGCAATAACCGTACTGATTAAGATAATAACCATTAAAGCTAATTGTAAGTTTTTCGCTATCTTGTCCATTATTTATCTTTACTAAATGGTAGCCATTTTTCAATTGCAGATTTTAAGGGACCATCATAAGGAATTGAATAAGAGTTTGGATTTGGACTAGTTAAAACTTCAATTCCTTTTGAAAATACAAATATAAATACTATTACAAACACGATGACCATGATTTTAAAAGGATCAAAATTTTTTGTTTGAAAAACACTAGCTGATTTTGCTTCTGCTTTATGAAATTGTTTAAACGTCATGTAGACAGCAAATATTAAACCAACATGAGCTAAAAAAAGTCCAGCCCATCCAAATGCAAAAGTTGTGTATGAAAATATATATAAACTAAAAACTGTGGTCCAAATAAAACTTAAAACTAATAAAATTTGTAGTCTAACTGTTTTTGGAAGTGCACGCAGATCATTTTTACTATCGTCAAATAAAATATTTGCAGCATCTTTCATCCAGTTCTTTATTGATTCCATATAATTAGGATATAATTTTTAGTGATTTAAACAAATGTCAATTTGTCCTAAACCTACCTATGAACGAAGCTTTTTTTTGTGAAAATTGATAAATCTTTCAACGTTAGATTTATTAAATGACTTATTTTCTTCAAATGAGACTTTTTTCATCGAGTAAGCGCCGCTATTAGTAACTCTAGATTGAATTGTAATATTTCCTTTATACAATTTAAGTTTAACTGAGCCATTAACTTTGCTTCTTTTTAAATCTACAATTTTTTGAAGTTTAAATCTTTCTTTTGAATACCAATAACCATTGTAAATTAACTCTGCATATCTAGACATTATCTGATCTTTTTTATGCATAGTTTCTTTGTCTAAGGTAACAGACTCAATTGCTCTATGAGCATTTATTAAAAGAGTTCCACCAGGTGTTTCATACACTCCTCTAGATTTAATACCTAAAAATCTATTCTCTACTAAGTCAACTCTTCCAATTCCATTTTTGCCTGCTAGATCATTTAACTTTGTTAATAATTTAGCTGGAGATAATTTTTTTCCATTAATCCCAAAAGGATCACCATTTTTAAAATTAATAGTAACATAAGACGGTTTGTTTGGTGCTTTTTCAGGAGAAACTGTTCGTTGAAAAATAAATTCAGGAGCAGAATTTTTTGGATTTTCTAAAACCTTACCTTCAGTTGATGTATGAAATAAATTATCATCCACTGAAAAAGGAGGTGCACCTTTTTTATCTTTAGGAATAGCTATGCTATGTTTTTTTGCATAATTAATTAAGTCTGTTCTAGATTTTAGTTTCCAAATTCTCCACGGAGCTATAATTTTAATTTTAGGACCAAAATAATGATAACCCAATTCAAATCTAACTTGGTCATTGCCTTTACCAGTTGCTCCATGTGAAACAGCATAAGCCTTAAATTTTTTAGCTACTCTTATTTGATCTTTTGCAATAAGAGGTCTTGCTATTGATGTCCCTAATAAATAAACACCCTCATAGATCGCGTGTCCTCTGATCATGGGATAAACATAATCCTTAACAAAAATATCTTTTAAATCTTTAATAATTATATTTTTAACACCAAATTTTTTTGCATTAGTAATAATTTTTTTTCTATCAATTTCTTGTCCAACATCTGCTGTATAACAAATTACATCTGCATCATAATTTTCTTGAAGCCATTTTAAAATTATAGAAGTATCGAGCCCTCCAGAATAAGCTAGAACAATTTTCTTTTTTGATTTCATCGAATTAACTACAAGCTTTTCTAGAAGCGTTATAAGCTTTAGTAAATCCTAGTAATGAGTAATGATCAATTGTTTGAGAACCTTGTTGATTGTATCCAGTAATCATAATTCTAGATCCTTTTCTCATTTGTTTGATCATTTTTAGTTCAATTTTATTGTCAGCAATCCATGCAAAACCTTGCTCTTTAATATCAAATTTAAATTTGTTTTTTCCTGAAGCAGCAGTTACTGAATTATTTTTGTTAAATTCATAACCCGGAGTAACACTTACCTCATTTTTTATGTTGTCGTTTGGTCTGAATGCTACAAATAATTTTGCATCTCTTTTATTAGTTTTGGGTGCTTGTAGAATAGGCAGTGATTGAGCAAAGCATACTTTGCCATCAGCATCCATAACAACCATTGCTTCCCAATCTTTATATTTGCCAATTTTTTTAATTTCTTGTGCTGAAAGTTGAGTAACACCACTTATAAAAAATATTCCTAAAAATATTGTAATTTTTTTAATTATGGACATGGATTTGGATAAATTGTTTGTACTTCGTTAATTTCTTTAATGACAGCATCAGATAAGTTTACATTTACACTTTCTATATTTGTTTTCAACTGCTCCATTGTAGTTGCTCCAATTATTACACTGGTCATAAAGTCTTGGATTTCACAAAATTTAATAGACATTTGACTCATATCTAGATCAAATTTTTCACTAATTTTGTGATAATGCTCAACTGCATCCTCTGTATTTGGCTTTCTATACCTTGTCCAGAAATCAAAATCTCTCTCCATTCTTGATCCTTTAGGAAAATTTTTATTTCTATATTTTCCACTTAAATATCCACTTGCAAGTGGAGAGTAAGCCAAGCAGCCAATATTTTCTCTTATAGAAACTTCAGCTAATCCAACTTCGTAAGATCTGTTTAATAAGCTATAAGGATTTTGAATTGACATCATCCTTGGTAATTTTTTGTCTTTAGATAATTGGAGATAATTTAAAACTCCCCATGGGGTTTCATTTGACAAACCAACATATCTTATTTTTCCCTGATCAATATATTTATTTAATTCTGCAAGAACATCTTCAAATTTATTCCACTCGTTTTCTTTGTGAACATAACCAAGTCTTCCAAAATTATTTACATTTCTTTCTGGCCAATGAAGTTGATATAAATCTATATAATCGGTTTTAAGTCTTTTAAGACTATCATTTAAAGCAGATTCTAAATTTGGACCTGCAAAACTATTTTCTCCACTTCTTAAATAATTTCTTGCTGGGCCAGCAACTTTTGTTGCAAGAATGACTTTCTCTCTTTTTTTTGTATTTTGAAACCAGTTCCCAATAATTTCTTCTGTATCACCGTAGGTTTCTTTTCTAGGAGGTACTGCATATAATTCAGCAGTGTCCCAAAAGTTCACTCCTTGATCTAAAGCAAAATCCATTTGTTCAAATGCTTCAAGTTCAGTATTTTGCTCTCCCCAAGTCATAGTACCGAGACAAATTGTACTTACTTTAATATCGGTATTACCTAAATTTTTGTAATTCATTAGAAATATTAAGTTAAAATTTTGTTAATCTTTTAAGGTATCTTGAATAATTAGTAAAAGAATATATATATTACTCATTATGGAATTTGATAAAAACGGAATACTAAATAGAGCAAAAACAGCACAACAATCAGCTGCTGTAATGGATGAAGGCTTAAGAGCTTACATGCTAAAAGTCTATAACTACATGGCAACAGGTATATTGCTAACTGGAATAGTAGCACTATTAACATTCAAAATGTCTGTTGTTACTAATGATGCAGGTTCAATCGTTGGTTTAACGCAGATGGGGAATGCAATTTATTTATCAGGTCTTAAATGGCTTGTAATGTTAGCACCTCTAGGTATCGTTTTTTACATGAGTTTTGGAATTAATAAGATGAGTGCATCAAAGGCACAAACTACGTTTTGGGTTTTTGCAGCTTTGATGGGTCTATCATTATCTTCAATATTATTGGTTTATACTGGAATGAGTGTAACAAGAGTTTTCTTCATTACCTCTGCAACATTTGGAGCGATGAGTATTTATGGATACACAACTAAAAGAGATCTTACAAAGTTCGGATCTTTTTTAATGATGGGTCTAATTGGAATAATTATAGCTTCAATTGTTAATATCTTTATGAAATCTTCTATGATGTATTTTGTGATTTCAATTTTAGGTGTTTTAATATTTGTTGGTTTAACAGCGTATGACACTCAAAAAATCAAAAATATGTATGTTGCTTCAGACTCAGGTGAGTTAATGGGCAAGAAAGCTGTAATGGGCGCTTTAACTTTATATTTAGATTTTATCAATTTATTTATAATGTTGTTAAGATTATTTGGTCAAAGAAGATAAATTTATTTTTGAAGTTTCTTCCAGTTCGTATTTTTTAGTAAAATTCTAAGATCGTAAGAATTTTTTAGTATTTTACCACTCGTATCAGTAATCAAATATTTAAGATTTTTATTTTTAGGCTTAAAATTTTTACAAATTTTATAAAGAGCATTTTCAGTAGCATTTCTAAAAACACTAAACCCCACTTGTTTACTAGAAATACTTAAACCGTAATCTTTCCAAGAACCTTCTGAAACCATCTTGGCATATAAGTCTAATATAATTTTTAGCTCATCTTTTTCAAAAAAATGTTTTTCTTCTATTTTATTATGCGGATTATTTACTACTAATTTTAAATTACTACGCATCAATCTTATGTTTATTAATTAATGGTACCTGAAACCCTGTAAATATTATTGTTATTGGAAGCATTCCCCATACTTTAAAATTAACCCAAAATTCTTCTGTTTGAGTTCTCCAAACAATTTCATTTAATAAAGCAAGACCAAAGAAAAAATACATCCATCGTTTATTAAGAATTTCCCAACCAATATCAGTTAGAGGAATAGATTTACCCATAATTTTTTTAAGAATAGGTTCATTGGTAAAATATTTCCCAAAAAATAACGCAAGAGCAAACATAATGTTAATGATAGTTGGTTTAACGTAAATAAATATAGGATCATTAAAGTAGATTGTTAATCCACCAAAAAAGGTAATTAAAATTCCACTTACCAAAGGCATTGGAGGAATTTTTTTTTCAAAAAACCAAACTACTGCTAATGCAACTAAAGTTGCAACTATTAGTGGAGGTATTGCTACAGATAAATTTTTACCACTATTATAATAATAGAAAAAAAATATTGCTAAAGGACCGAAATCAGTAACAAATTTTAAAAAAGATTTATTCACCAAAAAGATATTAACATATTTGCCACATCACAAAACATTTATATTTTTAGCATTGATTTTTATTTCTAAATACCCATACTAAGACTAATGCCAGTTCAGAAAGCCAAATTTTCAATTGGAGATATCGTAAAGCATAAACACTTTGAATTTAGAGGTGTGATTTATGATGTTGATTTTGAATTTAACAATTCTGAAGAATGGTATCAGTCTATTCCAAAAAATGTTAGACCAAGAAAAGATCAACCATTTTATCACCTATTAGCAGAAAATGATGAGATAACTTATGAAGCTTATGTTTCTGAGCAAAACTTGCTGATGGATGACTCTGATGAACCAATAAAACACCCTTTGATTGAAGAGATTTTTTCAGGAAAAAAAGGTTCTAGTTATTTCAAGCTTTCTAATTAAGGCAACCATCATTCAACCACATTTAGCTCAAATCTAGGCCATACAAATTAGCTATATTTTTAGTATCTTCTGGTCAAGAGTGTTAAACGTTAATTTCAATCTTATTATCTCCCCTCTGCATTCTTGATCAGAAAACTATTTCATAATAGAAATCACCAAAAAAAATTCTAAATTAAAATATGTTAAAACTTTTTGAACCTAACAAGATTTTCAAAATTACGTCAAAAGCACCTAAGTACGTTTTATTTTTGTTTATTGTTGTATTAAGTGTTGGTTTAGTTGAAGCATTAGTCATATCTCCTGAAGATTACAAACAAAGTGATGCAGTTAGGATTATGTATGTTCACGTTCCTGCTGCTTGGATTTCACTTGGAATATTTTCTTCTATAACTTTCTTATCTATTTGTGGTTTTGTATTTAGAAACAAAAACTTTTTTTTAATTTCTAAAAGTTTAGCTCCTTCGGGATTTGTTTTTAATATTATAGCTTTAGTTACAGGATCAATTTGGGGAAAACCAACTTGGGGAACATGGTGGGCTTGGGATGCAAGAATTACTTCAATGCTAATATTAGCTTTGTTCTATGCAATGTATTTAATTGTATGGAGAATTTATGATAAGGAAGAAAAAGTCTATAAGATTTCAACTTTTATAACTATCTTAGGAATTATTAATGTTCCAATTATAAAGTACTCAGTTGATTGGTGGAATACACTCCATCAACCTGCATCTATTAATATTTTGTCAAAAAGCTCAATTCATTCATCAATGCTTTACCCATTATTGATAATGACTGCGGCATTTGCTCTTTTTTCATTGTTAATTTTCTTAATGAAATATAATACAGAACTGATAAAAATTAAAAATAAAGGCTTAGATAGATTATGATAAATGAATTACTTTTTATGAATGGATATGCGGTGTACGTGTTATCTGCTTTTAGCTTTACCTTATTAAGTTTCCTAGGTTTATATTTGGTAACTAAAATGCAATTTGTTAAAGAACAAAACAAATTTGTTGCTAAATTTGGATCACTTACTGCTGAGCAAGCTAATTCTGCAAAATCACAAAGAATAAATAAAGAAATTTTAGCAAACGTAACAAATAATTAACTTTTAAACCATGTATGGTCGAAAAGTTAAATTAAGATTTCTGTTTGTAGTAATAATCTTAATTACTTTAATTCTAACAACATTTTTGATTTTAAAATCATTAGAGGAAAATGTTGTATATTTTCAATCTCCCTCTGAAATAAAATCACTTTCTGAAATAGATAAAAGCAAAATAAGAGTTGGAGGAATGGTTAAAAAAAACTCTATTTCTATAAGTTCAAATGAAGTTAACTTTATAATTACTGACTTTAAAAATGAAATAAATGTCACTTACTCGGGAGCAGTACCAAATTTATTTGCTGAAGGAAAAGGGGTTGTCGCAGAAGGTTTTTTGAAAGATAGAAACTTTTTCTCTGCAACAAAAATTTTAGCTAAGCATGATGAAAACTATATGCCACCAGAAGTGAAAGAAGCATTAGGAGAAAAATAAATTGATCTATAGTCTTTTAGGATATTATTCATTAATAATAGGATTAATTATTGGATTATCGTTATTTTATTTTTCATATAAAAATTTTAATAACTCAAACATATTAGATACCAAACTATTATCATTTACATTTTTACAATTATTTTTTGTTGTTATTAGTTTTTTGTGTTTAATTTTTTCTTTTGTTGTTTCGGATTTTAGTAATGAAACAGTATTTAATAATTCTCACACTACAAAACCATTATTTTACAAAATAAGTGGAACCTGGGGTAATCATGAAGGTAGTTTATTATTATGGTTACTTGTTTTAACGTTATTTATTTTCTTATTTTTAGTAAGGACTAAAAATCAACCAGTAAAATACAAAATTTTAACTCTAGTTTTTCAACAAATAATAATAGTTGGTTTCTTTTTATTTTTAATTAAAACATCAAATCCATTTAATTATATTTTTCCAATACCTACCGAAGGTCTTGGATTAAACCCAATTTTACAAGACCCGGCTTTAGCAATTCATCCACCTATTTTATATTTAGGCTATGTTGGTTCTTCAATTATTTTTTCATCTGTTTTGGCAGCAACAAGTTTAAAAATTATTTCTACTAGTTGGGCATCCCATATAAAAAAATGGATCTTAATTTCATGGATATTTTTGACTTTAGGAATACTGCTTGGATCAATTTGGGCTTATTACGAATTGGGCTGGGGAGGTTTTTGGTTTTGGGATCCAGTTGAGAATGTTTCTCTTATGCCGTGGCTTGCATTAACCACTCTTTTACATTGTATTTTAGTATTAGAAAAAAAATCTATTTTAACTTCATGGGTAATAATTCTTTCTATTGCAACATTTACATTAAGTATGTGTGGAACATTTTTAGTAAGATCAGGAATATTAAATTCAGTTCATACATTTGCTAATGATCCTGAAAGGGGTTTATTTATTCTTGTTTTTTTATTCATTTTAATTTTTTTATCTATTTTAATTTTTTTCTTTTTTCATAAAGATAATGACAGAAAATCTTATAGTTTTTTTTGGTTTAGCAAAGAAACTTCAATATTAATTAATAACTGGTTCATGATGTATTTTTTATCTGTTGTATTAATAGGTACCGTTTATCCAATTTTTTTAGATGTAATTTCTTCTCAAAAAATATCTGTCGGACCACCATTTTATCATAAATTGATAATTCCATTTTTAATTCCTTTTTTACTTATGATGGCGATAGGTCCAAAATTAAAATGGATCAAATCTAAATTAGAAGATAAGATTTATTTAATTTCTTTTTTAATTGTCTCAATTTTATTAGCATTTTTAGTATTAAAAAATTTTAATCAAAATATTTTAATAAATACAATTTTGATATCGAGTGCACTTTATTTATTTTTTATTACCTTGCGAGATTTTTTTGTAAAAAAATATAAAAACATTTCACAAAATATTGCTCATTTTGGATTTAGTTTATTGATCCTAAGTATCTTGTTTAACAATTTATTTGCAAGCGAAATTATAACAAATCTCAGGGTTGGTGAAACTTTTGAAAATTCGAGAACTAAGATAGTTTTTGAAAGTGTTGATCAGAAAAAAGAAAAAAATTATAATGCTATTATTGCGAATTTTTCTATAAGTAATTTAAATGGTGAAGAGGATAGATTTTCGCCAGAGCTGAGAATTTATAATCAACCTGTCATTGCCACAAGTGAAGCTGATATTAAAACAACACTTATGTCAGATAAATTTATTGTAATTAATCTGGTTCAAAATCAAGATTTTTTCAACGTAAGATACCAAGTGAAACCATTTATGTTATGGATCTGGTTATCAGTAATTCTAATATCTTTTGCTGGCATTGTTAGCTTTTTACAAAAAAGATCATGAAAAATAAAATATTACCTTTTTCAGTTATTATTATTTTTGGAATAATATTTTTTATTTTTTACAAAGGTTTAGAAGACTCAAAAATATACACTCCAGATGTTAATACAAAAAAAGAGATACCAGTGTTTAATACCAAAGAATTTTTTTCTGGAGAAAATGTTAAATCATCAAGTATCTTTGAGTTAGATAAGGTTTACTTATTAAATATTTGGTCATCTTGGTGTGTACCATGTCGACAAGAGCATCCTCTTTTGATGAATTTAAATTTAGAGAATAAATTAAATATTATTGGGATGAATTATAAAGATAATTTAAAAAACGCGGAAAATTTTTTAAAAGAACTAGGAAACCCTTATAAAGAAATCTTTATTGATTTAGATGGTACAATTGCGATTGAGTGGGGAGCATATGGGGTCCCTGAATCATTTTTAATTTATAATAATGAAATTATTAAAAAATATATTGGACCTCTTAACCAAGAATTAGTTGATGAAATTAATTTATTTATAAAATGAAATATCTAAAATTTTTTTTAATTATTATAATGTTATTCCCTTTAAGTATTATTAATGCTGAGGAGAACGATAAAAGAAATAAAATAACTAAAAATTTACGATGTCTAATATGTCAAGGTCAATCGGTTTATGATTCAGACTCTGAATTTGCAAACAGTTTAAAAATCGTCGTTGATAAAAAGCTTCAAGAAGGTCTTTCTGAAGATCAAATATATGAATATTTTAAAACTAAATATGGAGAATGGATACTCTACGATCCTGGTTTAAATAAAAACACATATATTCTTTGGTTATTGCCGATATTGATATTCTTAATCGGGGGTGCAATAATCTACAAAAGCTTTATAGTTAAAAAATAAATTAATTAATGATGAATTTAAAAAAATTTTTAATCAATCTGTTAATGATCACATTTGCATTTTCTTCGATTGCAGAGGAAAAAGTTTTAAAAGATCAAAATACAGAATTCAGTGTTTACACAGGAATGTTTGATTTTAGTGATGATGGAAAAAGATCAACTTTAATTGGCTTTCAACATCAAAATGAAAATTTAAATAGAGATACTTTTTTAGGTAATCTTTCACCGATTACAGGTGCATTATTAACAGCTGATAGCGCAGGATATATTTATACAGGTGTTCAGGCTCAATATAAGTTAGGAGTATTAAATTTTACTCCAAGCTTTACTCCAGGATTATATTTTGAGGGTGATGGTAAAGATTTAGGTCATTTAATTGAATTCAAAAGTGAATTACAAATTTCACTTGATCTATCTAGATCAAGTGAATTAGGCTTTTCTTACAATCATATATCTAATGCCAGTCTAGGAGATAAAAATCCTGGGGCAAATAGTTATATGTTTAATTTCTTTAAAAGCTTTTAATAGACACACATCATGAACATTAAAGATTGTTTTAATTTTGAAGATTTTAGAAAATTAGCTAAAAAAAAATTACCAGCTCCTATTTTTCATTATATTGATGGTGGAGCCGATGACGAAGTCACTTTAAATAGAAATACAGATGCTTTTAATGATTGTGATTTAGTTCCTAATATTCTTAATAGTGTTGGCGAGCCAGATTTATCTACCACTGTTTTTGGTAGAAAAATCAGTATGCCGTTATTTTTATCTCCTACAGCAATGCAAAGTTTGTATGACCCTGAAGGTGATAAAGCTTCTGCAAGAGCTGCAGAGAAGTTTGATACAATTTATAGCATGTCCACAATGGCATCTTTTTCAATTGAAGAAGTTGCTAATGTTTCTAGTGGGCCAAAACTTTTTCAACTTTATATTCACAAGGATAAATCAATTACTGATGATTTGATTGAAAGATGCAGTAGAGCAAATTTTGATGGAATGTGCATTACTGTGGATACGCTAGTTGCTGGAAACCGAGAAAGAGATCATAGAACAGGTTTTACTACACCGCCTAAATTTACTTTGGACAGTTTATTGAGTTTTGCAATGAGACCTGGATGGGTTTTCAAATACTTTACTAATAAAAAATTTGAATTAGCAAACATCAAAAATAAAACTGATAAAGGTACCAATATTGCAAAATCAGTTATGGATTATATTAATGAACAGTATGATCCCGCAATGAATTGGAAAGATGCAGAATACTGTATAAAAAAATGGAACAAGCCTATGGCACTTAAAGGTGTAATGTCAGTTGAAGATGCTAAAAGAGCAATAGATATTGGTTGTACAGCAATTATGATTTCAAATCATGGAGGAAGACAACTTGATGGATCAAGATCTCCATTTGATCAAGTTAAAGCAATTTCAGATGCAGTTGGTGACAAATTAGAAATTATTCTTGATGGCGGTGTTAGAAGAGGAACACATGTTCTTAAAGCTTTAGCCGCAGGAGCAACAGCATGTAGTTTTGGAAAAGCATTTCTTTTTAGTTTAGGTGCAGGTGGACAAAAAGGTGTTGAAAGATTGTTAGAAAACATGCAAAAAGAAATTAGAAGAAATATGATTTTAATGGGCTGTAAGTCTGTTAAAGACCTTGATGCGTCAAAAATAATATATAGAGACTAAAATTTAAGAATTTTAAGCATTAATTTGATAAATTAAACTTTTAAACTAAATAGACAAAAAACTAATTTTCGTTTAGTTTGTCGATTTTAATTTTTAAATTATTATGGAACTTGCAAAATCTTTAAATAGGCTTGGAACTGAAAGTGCTTTTTCTGTTTTAGCTGAAGCAAAAAAACTTGAAGCACAAGGTAAACCTATGATTCACTTAGGTCTAGGTCAACCTGATTTCAAAACTCCAAACCACGTTGTCGAAGCAGCAAAAAAAGCTTTAGATGATGGTCATCACGGATATGTGCTTTCAAATGGAATTTTAGAATGCAGACAATCAGTGACTAGATGGATTAAGAAAAGATATAGTGCAGACGTAGATCCTGAAAGAATTATTATTATGCCAGGTGGAAAGCCAACAATGCATTATGCAATTCAGTGTTTTGGTGAGCCAGGAGCTGAGATAATTCATCCAACTCCAGCTTTCCCTATTTATGAGTCAATGATTAATTATACTGGTTCTACAGCAGTACCTTACGATTTAACTGAAGATAAAGACTTAAAGTTTAGTGCAGATAAAATTTTATCTTTAATCACTGATAAAACCAGATTGTTGATTTTAATAAATCCAAATAATCCTACTGGAAGTTTTGTAGAAAAATCAGAAATAGACAAATTGGCTGAAGGTTTAAAAAAACATCCTCATGTTACTATTTTAAGTGATGAAATTTACAGTAGACAAATTTTTGATGATAAAGAAATGCCAACATTTTTTAATTATCCTGAGTTAAGAGAAAGATTAATAGTTTTAGAAGGTTGGAGTAAAGCTTACTCAATGACTGGTTGGAGACTCGGGTGGAGTTTTTGGCCAGAAAATTTAGTTGAGCATGTAAATAAATTATTAATTAATAGTGTCTCATGTGTAAATGCTGCTGCTCAGTTTGCAGGTATTGCAGCTTTAGATGGACCTGATGACTCAATTGATGAGATGATGGAAAAATTTACTTTAAGAAGAAAATTAATTCACGAAGGTTTAAATAGTTTACCAGGTGTAGAATGCAGTTTGCCTGGTGGAGCGTTTTATGCGTTCCCTAAAGTTATTGGAACTGGAATGGATGGAAGTGAATTCTGTAAAAGAGCTATGCATGAGGCAGGTGTTGCTATAGTCCCCGGTACAGCTTTTGGAAAAACATGCAAAGATTACGTAAGATTTAGCTTTGCAGCCTCTCGAGATAACATTTCTAACGCATTGGAAAATATCAAAAAAATGTTAGGCTAAGCTATGTCTGAAATAGCTTTGCCAAAAGTTGATAGAACAATAGTCAGTAAAAAAGACTTAATTGTTAATAATCTAAAACAATTTACTGATAAAAAAAATGTTTTAAGTGAATTAGATGAAATAAGACCTTACGAAACAGATGCACTAGCTGCGTACAAAAATTTACCTTTAGCAGTTGTACTTCCTGAAAATACTCAAGAAGTAAGTGAGATATTAAAATTTTGCCATAGAGAAAATATTAAAGTTATTCCAAGAGGAGCAGGAACTGGTCTTTCAGGTGGAGCTCTTCCATTAAATGATGCAATTTTATTAGGACTTGGAAAATTTAATAAAATTTTAGATATAGATTTTGATAACAAGTGTGTTGTTACTCAACCGGGTGTTACAAATTTATCAATTACTCATGCTGTTAAACATAAGGGATATTACTATGCCCCAGATCCTTCAAGTCAGTTAGCTTGTTCTATAGGTGGAAATGTTGCTGAAAATTCTGGAGGTGTTCACTCATTAAAATATGGAACAACAACAAATAATATTTTGGGTGTTGAAATGGTTATGATGGATGGAACTATTTGTAGAATAGGTGGAAAAACTTTAGATCAAGAGGGGTATGATTTATTAGGATTAATCTGTGGATCTGAAGGATTGTTAGGTGTGATTACAGAAGTAACAGTTAAAATTTTAAAAAATCCCCAAACAGTTAAAGCTGCCTTGATTGGTTTTCCAACAATTGAAGATGGAGGAAATTGTGTAACAGATATTATTTCAAATGGAATTACACCAGCAGGTATGGAAATAATGGATAAAGCTTTAATTGATGCAACAGAAAAATTTGTTCACGCTGGTTATCCTATGGATGCTGAAGTTTTAATGATAGTTGAACTAGATGGAACGAAATCTGAAGTAGAAGAATTGTTTAAACAAATAAAACAAATAGCAGAAAAAAATAAATCAAATAGCTTTAAGTTAAGTAAAAATGAAAAAGAAAGATTAGGATTTTGGTCAGGAAGAAAAGCAGCTTTTCCCGCATGTGGAGCAATGGCACCTGATTATTATTGTATGGATGGAACAATTCCGAGAGGAAAACTTTCAGAAATTCTTAAAGAGATAAGTAGATTATCCAAGAAGTATAATTTGGGAGTAGCGAATGGTTTTCATGCTGGAGACGGTAATTTACATCCATTAATTCTTTTTGATGGAAGCAATAAAGAGGAACTTAGAAGAACAGAGGAATTTGGTGCTGAAATTCTTAAAGCTTGTGTCAGAATGGGTGGAGCATTGTCTGGTGAACATGGGATAGGAATTGAAAAAAGAGAATTAATGTGTGAAGCATTTAATGACAATGATATCCAGCAACAAATAAATATTAAAATGTCACTAGATGAAAAAAATCTTTTAAATCCTGGAAAAGTTTATCCAATATTAAGAAAATGTGCGGAGGAAGGAAGAGTTCATGTTCACAGAGGAGAAGAAAAATTCCCAGATCTTCCAAGATTCTAATCATCTGTCACCCACAAGTGAGCTAGAGGTTTCAGAATTAATTAAAGAAGCTTATAAAAAAAAATTTCCAATTGATATCCATGGAAGTAATAGTAAAAAATTTATTGGATATAATGTTCAAGCGGCAAGGAGCTTGGATTTTTCAAGTTTATCTGGAGTAATCGAATATCTTCCTGAGGAGCTGTATATAAAGGTCAAACCAGGAACACTGATAAAAGATATAGAAAATATTTTAGAAAAAAATAATCAAGAACTTTCATTTGAGCCAACTGATTTTGGTTACCTTAAAGATGGAAAATCAAATAAAGGAACAGCTGGTGGATGTGTTTCTTGCAATTTTGCAGGCTCAAGAAGATTTAAAGTAGGTAGTGTAAGAGATTTTATTTTAGGTTTTAGAGGGGTCAATGGAAAGGGCGATATAATTAAATCAGGAGGCACAGTTGTTAAAAATGTGACTGGATATGATTTATCTAAATTAGTTAGTGGTTCTTTTGGAACATTGGTTGCCCTTACAGAAGTCACTTTAAAAATCTCAGCAAAAAAGCCATCTCAAAATACAATTATAATTTATGAGAAAGATCCAAAAATCATTTCAGATTTATTTAATATGGTTTTGAGTTCCAGCAATGAAATATCAGGTGCAGTGTTTGTGCCAGACGAACCCAAATCTAAAAAATTTACACCAAATAAAAGTAAAGCATTTAAATTAAATGATTTAGATCAAGAGGGTGCTTTTTTTGCATTCAGAATTGAAGGGGATCAAAACTCTATTAAAGAAAGAATTAAGGATATTTCAAACGAAATGGATTTAAAAAATTACAAAACATCAAATTTAGATATTTATCAATCCGATCTTTTTTGGAAAAGTATAAATAGTTTGCAATTATTTTCTGAAACTAAAAACAATCTTTTAAGAGCGGTTGTGCCTCCTTCAAAGTCTGAAAAAATGATGAGTTTTCTCAAAAATAAGTACAAATATTTTATTGATTGGTCTGGGGCATTATTTTGGATTGAGGTGCCTGGTGATCAAAATATAAAAGAAGTAAAAAATACAATAATTCAAAATGATGGATATGTAACAATAATTAAAAAATCCGAGGATTTTGAATTTACAGAAAAATTATTTACGATTGATGATACAAAATTAATGATATCAAAAAAAATCAAAGAAAGTTTTGACCCTAGAGGATTATTCAATCCCGGAAAAATGTATAAGGACTTTTAATGCAAACAAATTTCACAGAAATTCAACTTGAAGATAAAGACAATCAGTCTTCTGAAAAAATATTTAAAAAATGCGTTCATTGTGGAATGTGTAACGCAACGTGTCCTACGTATGGAATTTTAGGGGACGAATTAGACGGCCCTAGAGGAAGAATTTATTTAATTAAAGATATGTTGGAAAATAATAAAAAGCCAACTGAAAAAGTTGTGAAACATATAGATAGATGTCTTTCATGTTACAGTTGTATGACGACATGTCCGGCGGGTGTTAATTATATGCATCTAATTGATCATGGAAAAAAATATATCGAAAAAAATTATGAAAGATCTACTTTTGATAAGTTAATTAGATATTTTTTATCTATTACTCTTCCGAATACTAAAGTTTTCAGACTATCAAGTTTTTTAGTTAAATTAAGTAAACCTTTTAAATTTTTAATGCCTTCAAAGATTAAAGATATGATCGATTTGATGCCAAGTAATTTTCCAAAAAAAAATTTGCCAATTAAAGAAGTTTATAAAGCTTCAGGTAAAAAGAAAGTTGCAAGGGTAGCGTTATTAACTGGTTGTGTGCAAAAAGAGATATCTCCTCAAATAAATGAAGCAACAATAAGATTATTAAATAGGCATGGTGTCGAGGTAGTTGTTCCAAAAAAAATTCGTTGCTGCGGATCATTAAATCATCATTTAGGAAAAGAGGCAGATGCTCATCAAGATTTTAAAAATAATATTAATACTTGGTATGAGGAGCATCAAAAAGGTAATTTAGATGCAATTTTGTCAAACACATCAGGCTGTGGAACTACCATGAAAGATTATGGATTTATTTTTAGAGATGATAAAGAGCTTAGTAAAAAAGCTAAAGTGATATCTGATTTAACTAGGGATATATCCGAATATATTTTTGAAAGTTTAAAACTAGATATAAAATCAAAAGGAAAAAAATATAAGGTTGCATATCACTCTGCATGCTCAATGCAGCATGGACAAAAAGTTCATGCTCAACCAATATCTTTACTTGAAAAAACTAACAATGAAATAATGGAAATACCAGAGGGACATATATGTTGTGGATCAGCAGGAACCTACAACATCTTACAATCAAAAATTGCAAAACAATTATTAGAGAAAAAAGTAAATAATATAGAGAGTTTAAATCCTGATTTTATCTCTACAGGAAATATTGGTTGTATTACCCAAATTTCTCATGGTACTAAAGTTCCTATATTACATACAATTGAAGTTTTAGATTGGTACACAGGCGGACCAAAACCTGAAATTTTAAAATAGGATTTATGAAAAAAGTTTTAATTACAAGACGTTTAATTAGAGAAAGTGAAGATAAAGCTTCTAAATTATTTGATGCAAAGTTTAATACTAATGATGAACTTTATTCTCAAAAAAAAATAATAGAAATGAGCGAAGGATATGATGGAATTTTATCATCACTAACTGAAAAATTAGATGCAGAAACTATTAATCAATTACCAAACTCAGTAAAAATTATATCTAATTTTGCAGTTGGATTTGGAAACATTGATTTAGAGGCAGCAAAAAATAGAGGCATAGCAGTAACAAATACACCAGAAGTTTTATCAGATGCTACAGCAGAAATTGGAATTTTATTAATTTTAGGAGCATGTAGAAGAGCTTCCGAAGGGATAGAGTCTGCAAAAGAAGGTGGATGGAAATGGTCTGCTGATTATTTAATTGGAAAACAATTAACGGGAACAAGATTAGGAATTTTAGGCATGGGTCGTATTGGCCAAAAAATTGCAAAAATCGCAAAATCTTTAGGTATGGTTATTCATTATCATAATCGTTCAAAATTAAGTGAAGATAAAGAACAAGGTGCAACATATCATGACAGTATAAAAAGTCTTTTTTCAGTATCTGATGTTTTATCAATTTGTTGTCCAGCCACAAAAGAAACAGAGAACTTGATTAATAAAGAGACTGTTGAGTATTTCCCCAAAGGTGCTGTCATAACTAATGTTGCAAGAGGCGATATAGTTGATGATGAAGCTTTAATTGATGCATTGAATAGAAGAAAAATTTATGCAGCAGGATTAGATGTTTATAAAAATGAACCAAATTTAAATCCTGGTTATTTAAAAATCCCAAGTGCTTTTGTTTTACCTCATCTGGGGAGTGCAACAAAAGATACAAGAATTGCAATGGGAAATTTAGCAGTTGATAATCTAGATGAGTTTTTTAGAACTGGAAACTGTATCAACAAAGTAAATTAAAATGTCTCAATCGATAGCTTTCATTGGTGTTGGCAACATGGGTTGTCCAATGGCTGAAAATTTAATGAAGGCAGGAAAATCTGTAAAAGTTTTTGATGTTTCAAAAAAAATGCTTGAGATTGCAAAAGATAAAAATCTTGAGATAATCGAAAGTTTAGATGACATAATTACAGATGATGTAGAAACAGTTATTACTATGCTTCCAGAGGGCAAGCATTCTAAGGAAGTTTATTTAGGAGATAATGGAATAATAAACAAAGTTTTAAAAAATTGTTTGCTGATTGATTGTTCAACAATTGATATTCAAACTTCTATTGAAATTGGAAAAAAAGCTTCAGAATTAGGAATAGAAATGATTGATGCGCCAGTTAGTGGTGGAGTAATGGGAGCCCAAAAAGCAACTTTAAATATAATGGTTGGTGGATCGAAAAAAGCATTTGAAAAAGCGCTTCCTTTATTAAAAATTATGGGAAAAAATATATTTCATGCAGGTGATTTAGGTAGCGGGAATGGTGCCAAAATTTGTAACAACATGGCTTTAGGAATTGCAATGATTGCTGCCTCGGAGTCATTAATGTTAGCAAAAAGATTAAACATAGATATCAAAAAGGTTCATGAAATTATGAAAAATGCATCAGGTAATAGTTGGCCAATTTCAGTATATCCACCTTTACCTGGTTTAATTGATGGTACACCTTCAAATAATAATTATCGCCCAGGTTTCTCAGCAGGAATGATGAATAAAGATCTTAAACTTGCAAATGATTGTGCCCAAAGTGTAAATGCAGAAACGCCATTAGGAAAAATGGCTTTAGAAATTTATGACCAATTTTGTAAAGATGGAAACGATACTAAAGATTTTTCAGCTATTTCCAAAGTCATAGGTGGCAGTGCTTGGGACTATCCCATTGATTAAAATAGTTTACTGTAAGTGTTTATAAATCGTTGTTCTTGAAACACCCAATTTCCTTGATGCTGCAGAAATATTATTTGTTTCATTAAATGTTGATCTAATTAAAACACATTTTTCTCTTTTAATTTTAGTATCTTCGCAATTTTTGCATGCAGAAGTTTTTTTTTCTGATTTTGTTTCAATAAATTTGTTTTCTTTAAAAATTTGACTTTTAACTACAAACACAGATGAACCTAAATGGTCTGTAATTTTTAATGTCTTATTATTTAATAAATCTGATGCAATAGAAGAAAATGAGTTAGTAAAAATTTTATTAAAATTTTCGTTTTTTAGGTCAACTAATCCATTAAGCATTATTTTTGCATTGCTATTCGCACCCACAA
>CACDQB010000002.1 GCA_902554795.1 uncultured Pelagibacteraceae bacterium
AAATCTGGTATTAAAATGCATTGCAGGAATATGGGGGTTTTGCATGTGCATAACTATTGATATTCCTGATGCCCAAAATCTAGGATCTTTACTAGCGCCTGGTATATTCTTTTGAAATTGCTTAGGAAATTTTCCATAAACTTTTGAAAAATTTACTCCTACTTTTTCAAAAATTTTTCCATTTTTAAGTATTCTATATTCACCACCACCTTCATCTTTTTTACTGCTTCTATTCCAAGAAGTTGATTGAAAATTTACTTTGTTTTTTTCAATTTTTAAAATGTCGTCACATATTGCATTTTGTAATAGCTTAAACCAATTACTCGCTAAGTCTTTTTTAATTGAAATATCCATTTTAAATTAATTCTATTTGACGCAAACTTTCTGCCAAAACAATGGCAACAGACGATGCAATATTAAGAGATCTTACTTGATTATTCATTGGTATTTTTAAACGGTTTTTAATAATTTTATGAACCTTTTCGGGCACTCCAGCACTTTCTCTTCCAAACAAAATAGTATCATCAGACTTAAATTTAAATTTAGTATAATTTATTGAACCCTTAGTTGTCATCAATACGATTCTCTGTTTTTTCTTTGCCTCAAAAAATTTTTCCGAACTTTGATAAAACTCTATTTGACTATAGTCCATATAGTCCATTACCACTCTTTTAAAACGTTTGTCTGATAATAGAAAGCCACATGGTTCAATTATTTCTAATTTAGCACCCAAACAAGCACAAGTTCTTATGATTGCAGCAGTATTCTGAGGTATATCAGGCTCATACAAAGCTATTTTGGGTCCTAAAATTGTTGAATTCTGTGTCATTCTTTCAGTAGTAAAATAATTATTTTATATTATATGAATTCGTATATTAACTATTTTAAATCAAAAAGAGATAATAATAAAAGCTACTAAAAGTGTCTGAAAAAAAAACAAAAAGAAGAGATTTTTTATTTACAGCTACCACAGCAGTAGGAGCTGTTGGTGCCGCTGCAGTGGTGTGGCCAATGATAGATCAAATGAATCCAGACGCTTCTGTTAAAGCATTAGCTAGTACAGAGGTTGATGTAAGTTCATTAACACCTGGAAATACATTGACTGTTTTATGGAGAGGTAAACCAGTCTTTATAAGAAGAAGGACTCAAGAAGAAATTGATGAGGCAAGAAAAGTTAAGATGGAAGATTTAATTCATCCAGAAAAAGATGAAGATAGAGCAAAAAACCCCGAGTGGCTTGTTATGTTAGGTGTATGTACACACCTTGGATGTGTACCTCTAAATGATAAAGGTGATTATAATGGGTGGTTCTGTCCATGTCATGGATCTCATTATGATACTTCTGGAAGAATTAGAAAAGGACCAGCACCTTGGAATATGGAAGTGCCTAAATATGAATTCGTTGATGCAAACACAATTAAAATTGGATAAAGAAAATGAGTGACCACGATTACAGACCAAAATCGAAGGTAGGACAATGGTTTAATGATCGATTGCCACTATTAACTCTTGCAAATCATTTAACAGATTATCCGACTCCTAAAAATTTAAATTATTGGTGGACATTTGGTGGAATTTTAACTTTTTGCTTAATCACTCAAATTGTTACCGGATTAACTCTTGCAATGCATTACATTGCTCACGCAGATATGGCTTTTGAGAGTGTTGAGCACATCATGCGTGATGTCAATTACGGTTGGTTAATTAGATACATTCATGCAAATGGTGCATCTATGTTTTTCTTAGCAGTCTACATTCATATATTCAGGTCATTATTTTATGGTTCTTACAAAGCACCAAGAGAAATAATTTGGATAATTGGAATAATTATTTACTTGCTAATGATGGCGGCTGCATTTATGGGCTATGTATTGCCTTGGGGACAAATGAGCTTTTGGGGAGCAACTGTAATCACAAATTTATTTAGTGCTATTCCATTAGTTGGAGAGGGTATTGTCACTTGGTTGTGGGGAGGTTATTCAGTCGACAACCCTACGTTAACTAGATTTTTTACTTTGCATTATTTAATTCCATTTTTAATTTTAGGATTAGTTGTTTTACATATATGGGCTTTACATGTTCCTGGTAACAACAATCCAGTTGGAATAGATATAAAAAAACCTTCTAAAGATACTGTACCTTTCCATCCTTACATAGTAATTAAAGATGGTTTTGCTTTATTAATGTTCATGATTGTGTTTGCTTTCTTTGTATTCTACGCACCAAATATTTTAGGTCACGCAGATAATTATATCGAGGCAAACCCAATGGTAACACCCGCACACATTGTTCCTGAATGGTATCTCTTACCTTTTTATGCAATATTAAGATCAGTTCCTGATAAATTGCTAGGAGTTGTAGCTATGTTATCTGCAATATTAATCTTAGCGGTTTTACCTTGGTTAGATACGTCAAAAATAAGATCTGCGGTATTCAGACCTTTATATAAACAATTTTACTGGATACTAGTTGCTGATGTTTTGATACTTGGTTATGTGGGTGCGATGCCAGCTGAGGGACTTTACTTATTGATAGCACGAGTTGCAACAGCGTATTACTTTTTGCATTTTTTAGTTATTCTTCCTGTTCTAGGCTTTAAAGAAAAAACTTTACCAGTGCCTCTAAGTATTACCGAACCTGTTCTAGGTGGTTCACCAAATCTAGCTGCCGCCAGAAATAAAGAAAGTAAAATAGAATAAGGTGAAAAATTTATTTAAATTATTTTCTATAATAATCTTAATTATTACTTCAAATTCAAATTCTTTTGCTGCTGAAAAAGTAGAATATCTAAAAACTGACTGGAGTTTTAAGGGTCTATTTGGAAAATTTGATAGAGCTTCTCTTCAAAGAGGTTACCAAGTTTATACTGAAGTATGTGCCTCATGTCATTCGATGAAGTATTTAAGTTATAGAAATTTAGCAGAGCCAGGAGGGCCGGAATTCTCTGAAGCTCAAGCTAAAGCTATAGCAGCTTCATTTGAAGTAACTGATGGTCCAAATTCAGATGGTGAAATGTTTACAAGACCAGGTAAATTATCTGATAAATTTGTAATGCCATATGACAATGTAAAAGCTGCCCAAGCGGCAAATGGTGGTGCATACCCTCCAGACATGTCTGTTTTGGTTAAAGCCAGAGGAGGTGGAGTTGACTATATATATTCCTTATTACAAGGATATGAAGAAGCTCCTAGCAACGTATCTTTAGATGACGGAGTTTACTACAATAAATATATGTATGGTAAAAAAATTAGAATGGCTGCTCCATTATCAGATGGATTAGTAGAGTATGGTGACGGAACAAATGCAACAGTAGAACAGATGTCAAAAGATGTAACGACCTTCTTAATGTGGTCAGCTGAACCTCATTTAGAATCTCGACATCAGATGGGCTTTAAAGCGATTGTTTATTTAATTATTTTAACTGTTTTAGTTTATTTTAGTATGAAAAGAATATGGTCACGTGTTGAATCTGAAGTTTAATACATCTCCATCTTTAACAATATAGTCTTTACCCTCTAATCTCATTTTTCCGTTAGCCTTAGAATTTACCCATCCATCATTGGCTACAAAATCCTCATAAGATATAGTTTCAGCTCTAATAAAACCTTTTTCAAAATCTGTATGAATTTCTCCTGCAGCTTTAGGTGCAGTACAATTTTTTTGTATTGTCCACGCTCTTGTTTCTTCAGGTCCAGAGGTAAAATATGTATCAAGTTCTAATATTTTATAACCCTTTTGAATTAACATACTTAAACCTGTATCTTTTAAACCAATCATATCCATATAATTTTTTTTTTCATCTTCTGCTAATTCATTTATTTGATTTTCTATGTCTGCTGAAACAATCAGGGTGTTATCTTTTCCAAATTTTTCGATGAAGTCTTTAGTATACTTATTTCCATCCTGTACGCTTTGTTCATCTACATTACAAACAAAGATCTTTGGTTTTATTGATAAAAGACCACTTTGATTAAGTTGTTTTGTATCAAATTGAGAATTTAATATTGATATATCTTTATCATTATTAATGCAGTCTAATGCAATCTCTAAAATCTTAAGCTGGTCTTCGTCCACATTTTTTTTATTATTTTTTTCAAGTCTTTTTTGTATAGATTCTAGGTCAGCTAGCATCATCTCAGTTTCAATGATCTCAAGATCTCTTATAGGGTCAACGTCAGGATTAACATTTTGAATATCGTCTGAGTCAAAGCATCTAATCATATGAATAACCGCATCAACTTCCCTTATGTGGGACAGAAATTTATTGCCTAATCCTTCACCTTTAGATGCACCTTTAACAAGACCAGCTATATCTACAAATGAAATAGTTGTGTTAATTGTTTTTTTTGATTTTGAAACTTCTGATAGTTTGTTCAATCTTTTATCTGGAACAGGGACTACTCCCACATTGGGATCTATCGTACAAAATGGAAAATTTGCAGCTTGAGCTTTGCTTGAGTTTGTAAGTGCGTTAAAGAGTGTAGATTTACCCACATTAGGCAAACCAACAATCCCACATTTAAAACTCATTATTTATTATTTACAGTGCTAGAGAATAAATCTAATTTTTTGTCGATAAGTATTGATATAGAATCTGTGATATTATTTGTAATTTTTTCCAATCCAAGCATTTCATCCTCATCAAAATTTTGAAGAACAAAATCACTTACTTCCATTTTATCTTTTGGTTTACCAATTCCTATTCGTACTCTTGAATAATCTTTACCAATAAATTTGTCTATTGATGCAATTCCGTTATGACCTGCATCAGAGCCACCAAATTTTGCTTTTATTTTTCCAAATTCTACATCTAGATCGTCATGAAAAACGATAACATCCTCAGCATCTATTTTGAAATATTCAATTAATTCTCTAATACAAATTCCAGAATTATTCATAAATGTTAAAGGTTTAATTGCATAAACTTTTTGTTCTCCCACATTACCAGTTGTAAGAAGTCCTTTGAATTTTGGTTTTTGTTTTGAAAGTCCAAATTTTTTATTTATTGCATCTATAATCTTGAAACCAATATTGTGTCTATTGTTTTCACTGTCTGGGGTTGGATTGCCTAATCCTACAAGTAGTAGCATAAAATATTAATATTGGAGGATAAAATTCAATTTTAATTAACTTATTTTTTTTCTTCAGCAGGTTTTTTATCTTCACCTTCTTTTTTATCACCTTCAGCTGCTGGCTTATCTCCACCTTCAGCTGCTGCCGCTTCTGTTCCTTCGGCACCTTCTCCTTCAGCCGCCTCAGCTTCTGCAGGTTTTTCAGGTTCTTTCATAACAGTCGGAGCTGCTAGCGTTGCAATTACGAAATCTCTTCCTTGAATTGTAGGAGTAACGTCACTGTCAAGATTTATAGAAGAGATCTTAAAACTCTCTCCAATATCAACTCCATCAAGATCTATCACAAGATTTTCAGGAATTTTTTCGCTTGGGCATTTTAGCTCAACTTTTCTTCTTACAATGTTTAAAACCCCACCTCTTTTCAAACCAGGAGATTTTTCATGATTTAAAAATTTTACTGGAACTTCAATTCTAACTTTTATGCCTGAAACTATTCTTAGAAAGTCTACATGTATTGGTTCATCTGAAATAATGTCATATTTTATTTCTCTTGGAAGAGCTTTTTGGGGCTTGCCATCAACATTTAAAGTTATGATACTTGACAAAAAATTTTCTTTTTCAATTAGTGATTTAAGTACCTTTTTAGATATAGAAATCTTTTCATTTTGAGCTTCACCACCATAAATTATCGCCGGTACATCACCGTTATCCCTAAGTGAATTAAGCTCACCTTTAGTTTTTGTAGTTCTGATGTTAGCGTCTAATGAATTCATAAAAACAAAGGTTTTTAGCTCAAGTTACTTAATAACTCAAGGTATTTATTTGAATAAATCTGATACTGAGGTTGAATTAGATATTCTTTTAATTGCTTCTCCCATAAGCCCTGAAATTGACAGAACCTCAATGTTTTTAACACCTTTAGTTCTGCTCATGTTATCGATTGTATCAGTTATTACTAAATTCTTAATTACTGAATTTTTAATTTTTTTTACAGCTTCACCGCTGAGTACACCATGAGTTATATAGACATAAACTTCTTTAGCCCCTCTATCTTTAAGAGCTTTAGCAGCATTTACTATTGTTCCACCAGAATCGATTATATCATCTACAATTATACAAGTTTTACCTTTTACATCTCCTATGACATTCATGACTTGAGATTGACCTGGTTTTGGTCGTCTTTTATCTACAATTGCTAATCCGACATTTAAGAGCTTACCTAGCGCTCTTGCTCGCTCAGTTCCACCCACATCTGGAGCAACGCAAATAAGGTTTTTACTTTTTATCTTTTTTTTTGCATGTCTTGCAAAAATAGGTGTTGCAAACAAGTTGTCGACTGGAATATCAAAGAAACCCTGAATTTGACCTGCGTGTAAATCAACAGTAACTACTCTGTCAGCACCCGCTTTTGTAATTAAGTTTGATACTAATTTTGCAGAAATTGAAGTTCTAGGTACTACCTTTCTGTCTTGTCTAGCATAACCAAAATATGGAATTACGGCAGTTATATTTTTTGCAGAAGATCTTTTTAGTGCATCAATGCACAACAAAAGCTCCATCAAATTATCATTAGCAGGTGAAGATATAGATTGAATAATAAAAATACTGTTTCCTCTGATATTCTCATTTATTTCAACATAAATTTCTCCATCAGAAAAATTTCTAATACTAGAGTTTACTAATTTTGATTTTAGATATTTAGCAATATTCTTGCTTAATGGTTTGTTGCTATTTCCGGATAATAATTTCATTAAAAAAGCCTAATTAAGCATAATTATTGAAATATTTCTACCATAATCATCATGATTTAGTTTTAAAGCTCTTCTCGCACTAAAAAAATTATTATTAATATCAAATGTATCAATATTTATAGACTCAATATTTTTAACTTTATTTTTTAAAAGACATGATTTTACATATTTTGGTAAATCAAAATAAAGCTTTTTGTACTTAATTTTAAAAAATTTATTATTTTTTTTATCCTTTTTTATAAACTTTCTTTTAAAATCTTGTTTGACTTCATAATTTTTGGCTGAGATAGCAGGCCCAATAGCTGCAGTAATATTTTTAGGATTAGATCCTTTTTTGATCATAAATTGGATTATTTTGCTAATTATATCTTTGTATGCACCTTTCCACCCTGCATGAATTGCAGCAACTAATTTTGCTCTTTCATCACAGATTAAAATCGGCACACAGTCAGCAGTTAAAACACCAATTGGTATGTTTTTTTGGTTTGTAACTACTGCGTCTGCTTTTGGTTTTGATCTAAATTTATTTTTTTTATTAATATAAACAAACTTATTACTATGTATTTGATGAAGTAAAAAAATATTTTTAGCGGTGCTTTTTATTTTTTTTTTAACTATTTGTAAATTTTTTTTAACATCTGAGGGATTATCTTTAGAACCAGGACCACAGTTTAAACTTTTATAAATTTTTTTTGATTTACCACCAGTTTTATTAAAAAAACCATGTTTAATTATTTTTATTTTCGAAAGTTTTTTTGATTTTATCAATTTTGAAAACCTGTCTTAAAATTGTTTCTCTTATTTTTTACAAGCATGACTTTGAATAATTCACCCATTTGTTTTTCATCTATTAAACGTCTTACTCGATAAAATAAATCTGCTTTTTTAGAAAATGCTATATTTTTGCTGATTATTTCTGCTCTTTGAAGAATACCCATATTTGTTAAAAATTGTTTTTGATTTGTAAAAATTGAATTAATTTCTTTAAACTGATTTATAAATTTTTCAAAGGAATGAAAGTTTATATTGTAAGTAATATCAGAGTCTCCAATATTTTCTAAAACGTTAGAATATTTGTGATTATTTACTGCCTGAAGAGTTTCATGCATTTTGCTATCTGCATAACCATAATCAATAACTAACATTCCTCCATCATTTTTTTTTATTAAGTCACAAATCGCTCTTAAATATTTAAATGTATCTGGCGAATATTCTATAACTCTCTGATCTTTTGATATTTCGAAATTAAGATGTTTTTCAATTATTTCTATATCAATTTTTTCTTCTTTAAATTCAGCTTTGTTTGGATCACTCAAATTTACAAATCTTTCAAACCAACTATCTTTTTTTTTAAAAAATTGCTTGATAGGTATGGCGTCAAAAAATTCATTAGCTAAAAAAATTGTTGGGTTTGAGTTTATTTTTTCAATGTTTTTTAACCATGAAAATTTTTTAGAATTTAAATTTTTTTTTTGTTCATTTAATAAAAAATCACTTTTTTCATGAATTACAAAACTGCAGGCATTGTAACACTCGGGAAAATTTACAAGTGTCTCATCTATGACTTTCATCATTTCACCATTTCCAGCTCCCAGTTCTAACAAATTAAATTTTTTCGGAGAGCCAATGCTTTTCCAAAAAGTAATCGTCCAAATTGCGATAATCTCTGAAAATAATCTTGTGACATTGGGCGCAGTAATAAAGTCTCCATCTTTACCAAAAGGATTTTTTTTCATATAAAAACCTTTGTCCTTATCGTAAAGAGCAAAATTTATAAATTGATCTAATGGTAAATTATTTGTTTTAGCGAGTTTCATATTTTAAATAAAATAAGATTACTCCTGATATTATAAATATTAAACTTACTACTTGCCCCATCGTTAAGTTTAAAAATATATAACCAAGCTGTTCATCTGGTACTCTATAAAATTCAATAATAAATCTGAAAATTGAGTAAATTATTAAAAATAATCCTGAAATCACACCAGGTTTGTTTGAAAATTTATTTTTAAAATAAATTAATAATAAAAATAAAAATAAACCCTCTAATAGTGCTTCATATAATTGCGAGGGATGCCTAGGAAGATTATCTACCTGAACAAATGTTACTGCCCAGGGTACATTAGTTATAGTTCCATATAACTCTGAATTTATAAAGTTTGCTATTCGTCCAAAAAATAATCCGACAGGAGCTACTAAAGCGACAATATCTAAATATAAGAATGGGTTTTGATTATTTTTTTTAGCGAAAAATATAGATGCGAAAATAACTCCAATCAAACCACCATGGAAGGACATTCCTCCTTGCCAAATTTTAAATATATCTAATGGATTATTTATATAAAAACTTAAATTATAAATAATAATATAACCAAGTCTACCTCCTAAAATTATACCTAAAATTAAATAAGTTAAATAATCATCAAATTTATTTTTAACTTCTATGTCTTGGATGAATAATTTTTTTGCGAGAATCCAGCCTAATATAATTCCAAATATATAAGCTAAAGAATACCATCTGATTTCTAAAGAAAATATTTCTAAGGCTACTGGGTCAAAATTATTAATGAACATTTTTAATAATACTTATAATGTATATCTTAAATATGAAAAATTCTAAATTTATAATTGATAAGTTTGCAAAATTAATAGAGCAGGGACTAGTATCTTCAAAAGACTTAACTACTGAATTATTTAATATCTTAAAATCCAAAAGAGATGAGTTTGTTTTTAAAATGAAACTTACAAGTAAAGATGAGTTTGAAGTACTATCAAAACGTGTTGAGAATCTCGAAAATAAAATAAATAAACTTGAGAAAAAAAAAAATAAAAAAGTTAAACAGGCAAGAAAATCTTAACTCTCAAACCATCCATTTTTGATTTTTCTAACATTATATTTCCTCCATGAGATTTGATAATGTCTGATGAAATTGATAAGCCAAGACCAACACTTGATTTAGAGTCTGCTCGACCTTTATCTATTTTATAGAAAGGTTTAAATACATTTTCATACTCATCTTTTGGTATTCCAGGACCATCATCATCAATAATAATGAATAAGTTTGTATTTTTTTTACTTAAACTAATTTCAACTTTATTTGCATATTTCAGTGAATTATCAATTAGATTATTTAGACATCTGTTAATTAAATTTTTCCTACCATTAAAGTAAATTCTTGGTGTTAAGTTTTGTGAAATATTTTCATTATTATATTTTTCAATAACGACTGAAATTAATTCAGATAAATTAAACATTTCATCTTTTTCAACATATGATGAGCTGGTGAATTGCAAATATTCATTTAGCATTTTCTCCATTTCATTGATGTCTTCAGTTAATTTTTTAACAGTTTCTTTGTCTTTTATAAAAGCTAATTGTAGTTTCATCCTTGTCAAAGGTGTCCTTAAATCATGACTTATTCCAGATAACATTTCTGTTCTTTGATTTAAGTGTCTTTCAATTCTCTTTCTCATTTTATCAAATTCATGTCCTGCTTGTCTTATTTCAAGGGCTCCAGAAGGTTTGAACTCTTCAATAGTTTCTCCTTTACCAAACCTTTCAGCCGCACGAGCCAGGTTAGTGATTGGTCTAGTTTGATTTTTTAAAAATATTAGAGAAATGATCACCATTATAATTGCAGGTACAGTGATCCAAAGTGCAAATATTCTTGCTGAAGAACTTGCAACCCTATCTTTAGGCACTAAAAATTTAAAATAACCATCTTCGTATTTAATTCTTAAATCAATTAATTCTTTATAACTTGTTGTATCAAACCAGTATTCATTTAATCCAAATTTAGATTTTAGTTCTCTTCTTAAAGTTCTATCTATAGGACTAAACCATCTTTCAGTATCTGTATTTTGTAATTTTTCGTTATTGGTGAACTCAATATTTAAATCTAAAAATATGGAAAAAAGATCTAGCAACTCTTGTTTATTTTCTTGCTCACTTTCATAGACTTCAATAAATGTGCTAATTTCATTTACCAAGGTTCTTGTCATACCTTTGTTTGTTTTGATCCAAAGACTATCAAAAAAAACAATTGTAATTACTAGTTGCAAAACCAAAACTGGAATAGCAACTATAAGAAGTGCTCTATAAAATAATCTTTTTGGTAATATTTTTTTTAAGTAATTACTCAATCCAGAGAACATATCCTGCACCTCTTATTGTTTGCAAAAACTTTGGATTTTTTGGATCAATTTCAATTTTTTTTCTAAGCCGAGTAATAATAACATCTATTGATCTCTCTTTATCTAAATTGATTAATTGACCAATATCTTCCCTAGAAAATGTTTTACCTGGGTTATTAATCATTTTTTCTAAAATCGTTTTTTCTGTTGCATTAATCTTAAATTCTTTATCACTTTTAAATATTAAAAGTTTATTCAAATCAATTTTCACATTTGCAAATTCTATAACCCTTTTCTGATCTGTTTTGATAGTTTTATTTAATATGTTATGTATTCTTAGAATTAATTCTTTTGGTTCAAATGGTTTCGGTAAATAATCATCAGCACCAATCTCTAACCCTTCAACCCTTTCACTTGCCTCGCCTTTGGCAGTGAGAAGTATAACTGGTGTATCTAATTTTTTTTTATTTTCTTTTAAAAATTCAAGCCCACTTTTACCAGGCATCATGATATCCAAAACTATCAAATCAAACTTAATTATTTTTATTTTCTCTGATGCATTTTCTGCATTTTCAGCGGTAGTGACTAAAAATTTATTTTCATTTAAATACTTTTTTACAAGAGACCTAATCCCATCATCATCATCAACCACTAGTATATGTGCAGTAAACTTATCCATTAATTATTTTACTAAGTACATTATCAAAATTTATAACTTCTTCAGAACTTGAATTTAATAAAGCATTATAAATTCTCTTTTTTTGTAAATTGAAAATTTCATTAAAAATTTTTTTACCTTTATCATTAAGAAAAACATGTTTTACTCTAGTATCTTGGTCATCTTTTTTAAAAATGATGATTTCAAGTTTAATCAAATCTTTGAGAACACGATTTAAGCTTTGTTTTGTGACTTTTAATCTCTTAAGCAGCTCTGAAATTGAGATACCTTGATACATTGACAGTAAATGAATTACTTTATGGTGTGCTAAACCAATTGAATATCTATCTAATATTTTTTTAGAGTCAGAAAAGGTTTCTCTATAGCTTACGAATAGTTTTTCAATCAGATCTTTAAGCTGGTCATCTTTTAAATATAAAAGTTCTTTCATAATAGGTAAGTTATATTGACATATTAAAGATACAAAGATATTTTTCATTTATAAATTAAAAAAATTTTCACACATGATACCTTACGACAAGCGATCTGGAAAAATATGGTACAACAACGAATTAGTTGATTGGGCCGACGTTAAACTACATGTTTTAAGCCATGGTATGCACTACGCTAGTTGTGTATTTGAGGGTGAGAGAGTTTATGATGGTTCAATTTTCAAATTAGAAGAGCACACAGCTAGATTTTTTCATTCCGCAAGAAGAATGGGTTTTGAAATTCCATATACAGAGGAAGAAATCAATAATGCATCCAATAAAATTATAGCAACTCAAAAAGTAGAAAATGGTTATGTAAGACCTGTTGCTTGGAGGGGTAGTGAGATGATGGCTATTTCTGCGCAACAAACAAAAATACATGTTGCGATTGCAACATGGGAATGGGGATCATATTTTGATCCTAAACTAAAAGTAGAGGGAATAAGATTAAATATTTCAAATTGGAGAAGGCCTGCACCTAATACAATCCCATGGGATACGAAGGCATCAGGTCTTTATATGATTTGTACTCTCTCAAAACATGAGGCAGAAAAGCAGGGATATACAGATTCTTTAATGCTTGATCACGAAGGAAATATTGCTGAAGCAACTGGAGCAAATATTTTTTTCAAAGATAAAAAAGGAGAAATTCACACTCCAATACCTGATTCTTTTTTAGATGGTATTACAAGAAGAACTGTAATTGGAATTGCAAAATCAAAAAATATAAAAGTACATGAAAGAAAAATTAGTCCAACAGAATTACCTAATTTTGTTGGATGTTTTTTAACAGGAACAGCAGCAGAGGTAACACCAGTATCTTGTATTGCTGAAAATCAGTTTAAAGTTTGTGATACTATTATTGATTTAAATGAAAGTTATCAGGCATTAGTTAGGAAGAAAAAAGCAGCCTAGTCTTTACTGTCTTCAGACATAGCGTGATCAATACCTTTTCGCATATAATCATATGCAGTAAAAAGTGTTAAAGCAGCCGATAACCACAAAAGAATTATACCTATAGTTTGAGCATTATAGTCTTGAAAATTAATTATTTTATTTCCAGTATTTCCAGACAATAAAAGAGCAATTGATGACATTTGTAATACTGTTTTAAGTTTAGCAAGGTTTGAAACAGGAAGTTTTATTTTTCCCTTTGCTAAAAATTCTCTCAAACCTGAAATTAAAATTTCTCTTGTAAGAATTATTATTGCTGCAATTACCTCGTAATTTCTGATTGTTCCATCCATAACCAGAAGTATTAATGCTGTAGCAACAATGATTTTATCAGCGATAGGATCTAATAATTCACCCAGTTTTGACTCTACTCCAAACATTCTAGCCAACATACCATCCAAGAAGTCTGTAAATGATGCAATAATAAATAATATTAAAGCAGTAAGATCACCATAAAATCCTGGAAGATAAAAAGCTAAAACAAAAAAAGGAACAATTATTATTCGCCCTATCGTTAATATGTTTGGAATTTTTTTTAGCATAATTATTCGTGAAAAAAGTTATATATCTTTTTTGCTACTTTTTCTTCAACACCTTCTACAGATTTTATTTCATCTAAGCTAGCAGACTCAACAGATCTTGCAGATCCAAAATGGTTCAATAAAGCTCTTTTTCTTATAGCCCCAATCCCCTCTATTTGATCTAACAGAGATTTGCTTATACCTTTTTTTCTCTTTGCTCTGTGAGCGCTTATGGCAAATCTATGCGATTCATCTCTTATTCTTTGAAGAAAAAATAGGGTAGGGTCATTTCTAGTGAATTTATATTCTTTACCATTGTGAAAAAAGGTTTCATTTCCACTATTTCTAAATTTACCTTTTGCTATTGCAATAATTGGAATGTCGTGAAGTCCTAATTCATTAAGGCTCTCTCTAGCGACTGAATATTGACCTTTTCCCCCATCTACTAGAACCAAATCAGGAAAAGCAAGGTAATTATCTTTTTCTTGAACTGCTCTTTTGAACCTTCTATTTAATACCTCTCTCATCATTCCATAGTCGTCTTGCTCATTTTTTTTATGCTTAATATTAAATTTTCTATATCTTTTTTTGATAAATCCTTCATCGCCGTAGGCTATTAAAGCGCCAACACTATTTGTGCCTTGAATATGACTATTATCATAAACCTCGATTAAGTTTATATTTGTTTCTAAATTAAATTTTTTAGCTACTGCATCGAATAATTCTTTATTATTCTGACTTTCATAAAGTTTTCTATTAAGACTGTCCTTTGCGTTTTTAATTGCTTGATTAATTACTTTTAGTTTTGATCCTTTTTTTGCAACTGAAATATTTATTTGTTTACCCTCTTTTTGTGTCAGTGTTTTTTCAATTAGTGCTTTTTCCTTTATTTCTTCTGAAAGGATAACTGATGAAGGAACATTTTTATTTTCATAAAATTGAGAAACAAATGAATTAAGGATTTCACTAAACATTTCATCTGGATCGTGTTTTGGGAAAAAAGCTTGATTGCCCCAATTTTGTTTTGATCTATAAAAAAATACTTGAATACAAGTTTTTCCAGATTCTTTATATCCAGCAATAACATCTGCCTCAACTAAGTTTGCTTCATTAATTCTCTGTGAAGATTGAATTATGTTTAATGCTTTAATTCTATCTCTTAAAATTACAGCTTTTTCAAAATCAAGATCCTCACTTGCCTTTTCCATTTGGTTAGAAAGATTTTTTTGAATTTTCCTAGATTTGCCTGAAACAAATTCAATAGCATCTTCTACTGTTTGATTGTATTCCTCTTTTTTTACATATCCTACACAAGGTCCAGAACATCTTTTTATTTGATATAAAATACAAGGTCTTTCTCTGTTTTTGAAAACGGTGTCATCACAAACTCTTAAATGAAAAATTTTTTGTATCATTTTAATTGTCCAATTAGCTGAACCAGCAGAGGCAAAAGGTCCAAAGTAAAAACCTTCTTTTGTTTTTTTTCCTCTATGTCTTTTTATTTGAGGCCATTTATCTTTATTACCAATAAATATAAATGGAAATGACTTATCGTCACGTAAAAGAATATTAAATTTTGGTTTATGTTTTTTAATTAAATTTGCTTCTAGTAGTAAAGCTTCACTTTCATTAGATGTTGTTGTTATCTCTAATTTTCTTGTTTGAGACAACATTCGTTCAGTTCTAATTATATGATTTTTTTCTGAAACATAACTCTTTAATCTATTTGGTAAATTTTTTGCTTTACCTACATAAAGAATTTCATTTTTTTCATTAAGCATTCTGTATACGCCTGGAAGTTTTGGTACTAGAGGTAGCTCTTTTTTAATTACTTCTTTTCCTATTTCAGAGCTTATCATGGCTTCTCTTTTTGGTAATTTGAATACCAACAGATGAACACTGTTTTAAAATTTCTAATTTTTCAATTTTCAACATTATTTTAGCAATCCTTTTGTCTTTAAATAACTCATCAAAAACAGCTTCTGCTAAAGTTTCTAAGAAATTGTAATGTTTCTTTTTTACAAGTTTCGTAATTAATTTTACTATAGTTCCATAATTAACAATGGATTTGATATCTTTATCGCTTGAAGGTTTTTTGTCTTCATAGTCTATTTCAAGACTAAATTTAACTTTTTGTGGTTTTTCTTTTTCAAAATCGTAATAACCAAGTTTTAAATCCAAGATTAATTCGTTAATTAGGATTTTTTTCTCATAATTAAATAAGCTTTTATTTTTATCTATTTTGACAATTTTTAAATTATTTTTTTTCATTCTTTGCCCATTACATCTGGGGTTTGCCAGTTAAGATTTTGACCACTATCAATAGCCAAAACTTGACCAGTAATAGATATATTTTTAATAAAAAAGTCAACAGCATTACATATTTGTTCCACATCAACTTGTCTTTTCAAGGGTGTTGCTAAATATTGCTTTTTGAAATGTTTTTCAGATTGTCTTTGATTTTTTATAGTGGGTCCAGGTGCAATTGCGTTTACTCTTATATTTGGAGCCAAACTCATAGCGCTAGTTTTTGTTAAAGTATACAAACCAGTTTTACTAAGAGTGTAGGAAAAAAAGTAAGGGGTTAATTTGAAAACTCTTTGATCAATAATATTTATAATATTATTATTTTTACCTTTAACGTTTTTAGCAAATTCTTTCGTTAATAATGCGGGCGCTCTTAAATTAGTTCTTAAATGCTTACTCCAACTATCCAATGAAAAATTTTCTAATTTATCATTTTCAAATAAAGAGGCGTTATTAACAAGACAATCAAAAAACTTTAATTTAGATTTTGCAAATTTAATTATTTTTTTTATATCAGTTTCTTTACTTAAATCACCTTTGACTAAGTATACTTTTGTACCTTTGTTAGATAATTCTTTTTTTAATTTTTCTGCTTTTAATTTTGACTTGTTGTAATGGATTAAGATTTCTTTATTTGGACCAGATAATTTTCTGGCAATTGCTGCTCCCATTCGAGTAGCCCCACCAGTAATTATTATTTTCCGTGCTTCCATTTCTTATCTCTTTTTTTTGTAACTTTAGTTCCTGGCATACCCATGGTTGATCTACCTTTTGGATAAAGCTTATTTTTTACATCATACTGCCTTATTTTTGGATTTAATGTAATTTCTAATTCAGTGCTTTCTAATTTTCTTATCTCATCTCGTATTTTAGCAGCTTCTTCAAACTCTAAATTAGATGCTGACTCTTTCATTTTTTTATCTAGGGCTTTAAGGTGTTTTTTAAGATTTCCTCCGACATTAGACCCTTCACTTATTTTAACGTAGTCTTTCTCATAAACACTTTCAAGAATATCACTAATTTCTTTTTTTACCGACTTTGCATCTATTTTATGTTTCTTGTTGTAAGCTAATTGAATTTTTCTTCTTCTATCAGTTTCTGCAATTGCTTTTTTTATACTTTTTGTCTCTTTGTCAGCATATAAAATTACTTTACCATCAACATTTCTTGCTGCTCTTCCTATAGTTTGAATTAAAGATGTTTCTGATCTTAAAAAACCTTCTTTATCAGCATCTAAAATTCCAACTAATGCACATTCAGGAATATCTAATCCTTCTCTCAATAAATTAATTCCAACTAAAACATCAAATACACCCATTCTTAAATCTCGCATGATTTCAATTCTTTCAAGTGTATCAATATCTGAGTGGAGGTATCTTACTTTGACTCCATTCTCATGAAGATATTCAGTTAAATCCTCTGCCATTTTTTTAGTTAGTGTTGTTACTAATACTCTATGATTATTTTCTATAACTCGTTTACATTCATGCATTAAATCATCGACCTGATTTTTTGCAGGTCGAATTTCTACAGGCGGATCTATTAAACCTGTTGGTCTAATTACTTGATCAATAAATTTACCTTTAGTTTGCTCTAGTTCCCATGGACCAGGAGTTGCTGAAACGAACACAGTTTGAGTTCTCATTAAGTCCCATTCTTCAAATTTTAGTGGTCGATTATCCATACATGAAGGAAGTCTAAATCCATATTCTGCTAAAGTACTTTTTCTTGATCTATCTCCTTTATACATTCCATTAAGTTGAGGAACAGTAACGTGGCACTCATCAACAAATATCAAAGTATTATCAGGAAAGTATTCAAAGAGAGTAGGAGGTGGCTCTCCTGGTTTTCTTCCTGACAAAAATCTTGAATAGTTTTCAATACCAGCACAAGAACCAGTTGCTTCAATCATTTCAAGATCAAATTTAGTTCTTTCTTCTAATCTTTGTGCTTCTAATAATTTATTTTCAGCACGGTGTTTTTTTAAAGTTACTTCTAATTCTTTTTTTATATTAATTACTGCTTGTTCAATTGTAGGTTTTGGGGTGATGTAGTGACTGTTGGCATAAACTTTTACTAAACTTAATTCTCTTACTTTATCACCAGTCAACGGATCAAACTCCTCTATCTGTTCAAGCTTATCTCCAAATAAACATAATCTCCAAGCTCTATCTTCTAAGTGCGATGGAAAAATTTCTAAGTATTCTCCTCTTGCTCTAAATGTTCCTCTATAAAAATTTTGATCATTACGTTTGTATTGAAGAGCGACCAAAGACTTAATAATTTCTTCTCTATTATAGTCATAATTTTTTTGGAGTGTTAAAGTCATTTTGCTATATGCTTCAACAGATCCAAGACCATAAATACAAGAAACACTGGCAACAATTAAAACATCATCTCTTTCTAAGAGAGATCTAGTAGCTGAATGTCTCATTCGATCAATCTGCTCATTAATTGAGGCTTCTTTTTCTATATATGTGTCTGATCTCGGCACATAAGCCTCTGGAGTGTAATAGTCATAGTATGAAACGAAATATTCAACAGCATTGTCTGGAAAAAAGGTTTTCATTTCCCCATAAAGTTGAGCAGCAAGAGTTTTGTTTGGAGCTAAAATCAAGGCAGGTCTATTAGTAGCTTCAATAACTTTAGCCATGGTAAAAGTTTTTCCAGATCCTGTTACACCAAGTAAAACTTGATTAAATTGATCTTTGTTAGCACCATTAACTAATTTTTTTATGGCCTCAGGCTGATCTCCTGCAGGTTTAAAATCAGATTTAATTTTGAATTTTTTTCCACCCTCTAGTTTTCCACCAATTTTAGGATTTTTACTCTGGATATCTGTAATTAAATCTTGATAAGTATTTTCCATATATTAAACAACGTAGTAGAATTTATTTATATTTCAATGAGCATAATATCAGACAGTTTAAAGAAGATTAAACCATCGCCCACCATTGCTGTTACACAAAAAGCAAGAGAATTAAAAGCTGCTGGAAAAGATGTTATTGGATTAGGTGCGGGGGAGCCAGATTTTGATACTCCAGATAATATTAAGCAAGCAGCTATAAAAGCTATTAACGATGGTGATACTAAATACACAGCGGTAGATGGTACTCCAGCATTGAAAAAAGCAATCGTAGAAAAATTTAAAAAAGAAAATAATTTAGATTATACAATTGATCAAATTACAGTTGGAGCCGGTGGTAAGCATGTAATTTATAATGCAATGATGGCTACATTAAACGAAGGAGATGAAGTTATAGTGCCTGCTCCCTATTGGGTCTCTTATCCCGATATGGTTTTATTAGCAGGAGGAAAACCAGTAATAATGGAATGCAATGAGAAACAAGGTTTTAAAATAAATCCAAATGATCTTGAGAAATATATAACACCAAAAACAAAATGGATTATTCTTAATTCGCCTTCAAATCCAACCGGAGCATGTTATTCAGAGCAAGATATAAAAGCAATTGCAGATATTTTGGAAAAACACAATCATGTGTATATTTTAAGCGATGATATTTATGAACATGTGACTTATGAGGGTTTTAAATTTTTTACAATTGCTCAAATTGAAAGTTTAAAAGATAGAGTGCTTACAATGAATGGCGTAAGTAAAGCTTACTCAATGACAGGCTGGAGAATAGGGTATGCAGCTGGTCCAAAAGATATTGTTAAAGCTATTGCTAAAATTCAATCACAATCAACAACTAATCCTTCTTCCATTAGCCAAGCGGCTGCAGTTGAGGCACTAAGTGGAACACAAGACTTTATTAAGGAAAGAGCAAACTCTTTTCAGGAGAGAAGAGATTTTGTGGTTAATGCTTTAAATGCAATAGATGGAATTGAATGCCTAAATCCAGATGGAGCGTTTTATGTTTTCCCAAGTTGCAAAGGCTTAATGGGCAAAAAAGATCCTAATGGTAATGAAATTAAATCTGATACTGATTTTGTTCAATCATTATTAGAGAATAGTGGGATTGCTGTAGTCCAGGGTTCTGCATTTGGTTTAGAGGGTTTTTTCAGAATTTCTTACGCAACATCAATGGATAATCTTAAGAAAGCAATGGATAAAATTTCTAATTTTTGCAAAAGTTTAAACTAATCCTAATTGAACAACTGATTTAGCGTTCTCAGTTATACAATCTTTTGCTGGTTTAAATTTAAATCCTAACAATTCCTCTGCATAAGACGTATCAGTTTGCATTAAAATACCAAGATCAGGAATCATCATTTTAGCACTTGAGTCAATATAACTAATTAATTTAACCATAAAATTCGGCAATTCTTTTTTAGGAAGTTTTTTTGCATACTCGGGCATTGCTTCTGCCATTAATTGAGACAACTCGACTAACTTTTTAACTTCTTTTCCAACAATTAATCTTCTTCCACCAACTTTATTATTACCAATACATGCAACATGAGCTTTAGCTATATCTTTGACATCAGAAATTAAAACAGCAAATTTAGGTGCTCCAGGAAATTTACCTTTCAAAAATTGTCTAACATATTCTATTGAGGTTCCACCTTTTTTATCTAAAGCATCACCAAATACTCCACCTGGATTAATACTAGTTAACTTACTTTTTAATCCTTTGCTTTCCATTAATTCCCAAGCAGCTTTTTCAGCTTTTGTTTTTGATAAAAAGTAATCATTAACTCCCTCTATCCAATTTTCATCGGTCCAATCATTTTCACCAAATGTGTAAGGATTGCTCCTATTTGGCTTTCTAAACATGGCAACAATTGAGGATGTTTTAATTATTTGTTCAACTCCTGCATTTATACCGGCATTTAAAACTCTTAAAGTTCCATCTACCGCAACAGGTAACAAAAATTCTCTATTTCTTGAAACTTTCATTGGAAATGGGGAGGCAATATGAAAAATATATTTACATCCTTTTGCAGACTCATCCCAGCCATCATCTTTTAAAAGATCTAATTCAATAAAAGATAATTTTTCTATTGGTGCATGTTTTTTTATAGTTTCTTTAGTTTGATCAATTAAATCTTTATTTCTAACAGTTCCTAATACTTCATAACCCTTATTCAATAATTCTATAGCTGTATGTTTTGCGATCCATCCACTTATTCCAGTTAATAATACTTTATCTGTCATTATATTTACCTTTCTATCAGTTATTATTTTTAATCTCGAATTAGTGAGATAGGAATTTTTCGGCTTCTAATGCTGCCATACAACCCATTCCCGCAGCTGTAACGGCTTGTCTAAAAGTTTTGTCTTTAACATCTCCAGCAGCATAAACTCCAGGAATATTTGTTTCAGTAGAATCTGGTTTAGTAATTAAATACCCCTCATTATCCATCTTAAGTTGATCTTTGAATAGTGAAGTTGCTGGATCATGTCCAATAGCTATAAACAATCCATCTAGTTTTAATTCTTCAGTTTTATCTGTTTTTAAATTTTTAATTTTAATACCTTTAACATTTTTAGGTTCTTGATCTCCCAATACGTCTTCAACAACAGAGTCCCAAATAATTTCTATTTTTTTATTTTCCATTAATTTTTTTTGAAGCATTTTTTCAGCTCTCAAACTATCTCTTCTATGAATTAATTTAACTTTGGATGCAAACTTTGTTAGGAACATTGCTTCTTCAACAGCTGCGTTACCCCCTCCAACAACAGCAACCTCTTTATCTTTAAAGAAAAAACCATCACAAGTAGCGCACGCAGAAACACCAAATCCTCTAAATTCTTGTTCAGATTTAAGATTTAACCATCTGGCCTGAGCCCCTGTAGAAATAATTATGCTATCAGCAGTATATTTTTGCCCACTATCGCCTATAGCTTCAAACGGAGTAGATTTTAAATTTACCGAACCAATATGATCTTCAATCATTTCAGTTCCAACTGCTTTTGCTTGTTCTTTCATCTGATCCATCAACCACGGACCTTGAATAACTTCAGCAAATCCTGGAAAATTTTCAACATCAGTAGTTGTTGTTAATTGACCACCAGGTTCAGAACCATAAACTAAAATTGGATTTAACATCGCTCGAGCCGCATAAACTGCCGCTGTGTATCCGGCAGGACCAGATCCAATTATTAACACTTTTGTGTGTTTAGTTGGATTTTGACTCATATGAAAGCTATATAGTGATTAATGTCTAAATTAAAAGGTTTATTATTAACTCAAGGAATGCATGGCATGATAAGCCAGGTAGAAGGTTTAGCAAAAGCACTTGATATTGATTTTACACACCACAAGGTTGAACTAAAAAGTATTTGGAAATTTGTTCCACCTAAATTTACTCCAATTTCTCAAAACGTTTATAAAAAATTAAACGATTCTGATTTTGATGTAATTATTTCATGTGGAAGAAAAAGCGTGATTCCCTCAATCCACTTAAAAAGTATTTCAAAAAAAAAAGTATTAAATATTCATATTCAAGATCCAAAGGTGGATTTTAATCATTTTGATTTTATTGTTGCTCCCGAACATGATGGGATAAGTGGTACAAATGTAATTAAAACAAAAGGTGCAATTCACTATTTAACGGAAAATGAAATTGAAGAAAATAGAAGTTATTTAAATTCATATATCAAACAGGATAATAGAAAAGTTTGGTGTTTGATAATGGGTGGTCCTACAAAATATTATGACTACTCAACAAAAAATATGAAGCATATCTTTTCAATTTTCTACAAATTATTGAAAAAACATAATTTTCAACTTGTGGTGATACCTTCAATGAGAACACCGTTAAATACTATACATTATGCAAAAGAGTTTTTTGGAGAAAATCACACTGTGATTATGAATGTTGATAAAAAAGCTTATCTCTCAGCTTTAGCTATTTCGGAAAATATAGTTGTTACTTGTGACTCTAGCTCAATGATATCGGAAGCTGCTTTGACTGGAAAACCAATTTATGTTGCTAATATTTTACCAAAAAGAAAAGACGTCAGATTTCAAAATTTTAGAAATTTATTTAGAGAATTAAATATTACTAGAAACTTAGGTGAAGAAATTGAAAATTGGAACTATCAAAAATTAGATGAAACGAATAGAGTAGCAAAAATTATTAAAGAAAAAATTCAATCATAATGTCATTTTTAAATTCAATTAAAAATAATTCAAAACAACATAACTTCCCATTTGATCACTGGGAGTATAGTGATGCTTTGTCCGAAGATGCAATTGATGAAATAGTTAAAGCTGATATTCCAGATGTCAGCAAACATAATCTTAATTATGATGGAACAAGAGCAATAGATGGAGGGGCTGCAGAATTTAGAAAAGGTATAGCTTCAGGCGGACAGGCAGTAAAGTTTAGATGTTTTATTAATAAAGAAAACTCATCTCAATTTCCAAATTTAGTAAAATTTATAAATGAACTTCAGTCTAAAGAGACATATGAAACAATTTCTAAAATGATAAATAAAGATTTATCAAATTCCTATGTTAGAGTTGAGGTTATATGTGATCGAGAGGGTTTTTGGTTAAAACCACATTGCGATATAAAAGAAAAACTTATGTCAGGTTTAATATTTGTTAATAAAACAAATGAATCTGAAGATTTAGGAACTGATTTTTACAATGAAAAATTAGAAAAGGTTAAAACACTTCCTTACAAACATAATTATGGCTATCTTTTCACCAGCGGACCAAACACATGGCATGGTATGGAGAAGAAAAAGATCGTTAAAGAAAGACGATGTATTCAAGTAAATTATGTTACCTTTGAAACTGATTGGAAAGTTAATTCTTAAACGTCCTGAAGAGAAGTGACTTCTAATTTTTTTGTTTTTAGCGATCTAATTGCCTCTAAACATGCTTGAGCAGTAGACATATTAGTACAATAAGGAACTTTATTTTTAAGCGTTGCTCTTCTTAAAGCTATTGCATCACTTAATCTATGTTCACTATTTCCACCTCCAGTATTTATCACTAATGCAATTTTTTTAGAGTCTAAAACATCTACTATATGTGGCGATCCAGTGCTTACTTTATTTATAATTTTACATTTCATCCCATGCTTTCGAATATATTCTGCGGTTCCTCTAGTTGCACATAATGTAAACTTAAGTTTAAGAAGTTCTTTAGCTAAATCTATTCCTTCATCTTTGTGACTATTTTTGAGAGATATAAAAGCTAATCCTTGTTTTGGTAATGAGTTAGCTGCTGCGATCTGACTTTTGGCAAAAGCCATTCCAAAATTTTTATCAAATCCCATAACTTCCCCTGTCGACTTCATTTCAGGTCCTAACAATAAGTCACTGTTTGGAAATTTATTAAATGGAAATACAGCTTCTTTAACTGCGTACATACCTTTAGATTTATCTTTCAAATTAAACTTAGATAACTTTTCACCAGCCATTACTCTTGATGCAATTTTAGCTAGGGGCAATCCTTTTGCTTTTGACACGAAAGGTACTGTTCGACTAGCTCTTGGATTAACTTCAATCACATAAATTTCATCTTTTTTAATTGCAAATTGTATATTCATGAAACCTTTTACATTTAAAGCTATTGCTAGTTTTTTTGTTTGATTTTCAATTTCTTTAAGAAGATATGGTTTAATTGATACAGGTGGTAAACTACAAGCTGAGTCTCCTGAATGAATTCCAGCTTCTTCGATATGCTGCATGATACCTGCAACATGAACCTGTTTTCCATCTGATATGGCATCTACATCTACTTCCATTGCATGATCGATAAATTTATCAATCAAAATTGGATTTTCTTCTGCAGCTTTAAACGCTTCTTCAACAAATTTTTTAAGCTGATTTTTTTCATGAACAATTTCCATTGCTCTTCCACCCAAAACATACGAAGGTCTTACCATTAATGGTAATCCTATTTTGTCTGCAATTTTTATCGCCTGATTAAATGTCTTTGCAATCCCACTCTCTGCTTGTTTTAGTTTTAATTCATTTAATAAATTTCTGAATCTATCTCTATCCTCTGCTAAATCTATAGAAGTATATTGAGTTCCTAAAATTGGAAGCTTGTTATTGTGCAAAAATTTAGCAAGTTTAATTGGAGTTTGGCCTCCAAACTGAGCTATTACTCCTATCAGATTTCCTTTTTCTTGTTCTTTTTTAATTATGTTAAAAACATATTCTTCTTTTAAAGGTTCAAAGTATAATCGATCACTCGTATCATAGTCTGTTGATACTGTTTCAGGGTTACAATTAACCATGATGGTCTCAAAACCTGCGTCTTTTAAAGAAAAACTTGCCTGACAACAGCAATAATCAAACTCAATTCCTTGACCAATTCTATTTGGTCCTCCTCCAAGAATAATTATTTTTTTCTTATTAGATGGATCTGCTTCACATTCTGAGTTAATTGAAAAGTTTCTTTGATATGTTGAATACATATAAGGGGTAAACGATTTGAATTCAGCCGCACAAGTATCCACTTTTTTATAAACTGGAAGTATTTTAAGCGCTGATCTTTTTCTTCTAACAATTTCCTCAGACGTTTTAGTTAATTCCGAAAGTTTTTTATCTGAAAATCCTATTGATTTTATTCTATTAAATTCTGCAAAATCCCTAGGAAGTCCTTTAGTTTTTATTTGTGTTTCACAATCGACTATCTCTTTGATTTGTTCTAAAAACCAAGGATCAATTTTGGATAAATTATATATTTTCTTTAAGTTTATTTTTTTTCTAATTGCTTCAGCGACAAGCAATATCTTATTCGGAATAGTTTCTTTAAGTTTTTTTTCAATTTGTTTTTTATTTAAATCAAAAATTCTGTCTAAACCTGAAAAACCTGTCTCTAGAGACACTAGAGCTTTTTGTAAAGATTCTTTAAAGTTTCTTCCTATTGCCATTGCTTCACCCACTGATTTCATAGATGTTCCTAAAGTTGCGGGAGAGGTTGAGAATTTTTCAAAAGTAAATCTTGGAATTTTAGTTACAACATAATCTATACTTGGTTCAAATGATGCAGGAGTAACTTTAGTTATTTCATTTTTTAATTCATCAAGAGTATAACCAACCGCTAATTTTGCAGCTACTTTCGCAATTGGAAATCCAGTTGCTTTTGATGCAAGTGCTGATGATCTTGATACACGTGGATTCATTTCAATAACAACCATTCGACCATTTTTAGGATTGATAGCAAATTGAACATTTGATCCTCCAGTTTCAACTCCAATTTTTCTCAAACATGCAATAGATGCATTTCTCATTACTTGGTATTCTTTATCTGTAAGTGTAAGAGCTGGTGCAATTGTTACTGAGTCACCCGTATGAATTCCCATTGGATCAATATTTTCAATTGAGCAAATGATGATACAGTTATCTTTCTTATCTCTTACAACCTCCATCTCAAATTCTTTCCAGCCCTCTAAACATTCCTCTACAAGAACTTGGCTTACTGGGGATTCATGCAATCCATTTTTAACAATCTTAAAATAATCTTTTCTAGTTTTGGCTATTCCCCCACCAAGTCCACCAAGTGTAAAAGCAGGTCTTATAATTGCAGGTAAACCAATTTTTTTTAGTACTTTTGATGCTTGATTATTATTATTTACGATTTCTGATTTTGGTAAATCTAAACCAATATCTATCATATTTTTTCTAAATTTCTTTCTATCCTCAGCATTAGAAATTGCTTTAGAATTTGCTCCTATCAACTCAATTTTGTATTTTTTTAGAATTCCTTTTTTTTCTGCTTCCATTGCAAGGTTAAGCGCAGTTTGCCCTCCCATTGTTGGAAGAATTGCATCGGGTTTTTCTTTCTTTAGAATTTTTTCTAATACATCTAATGTAATTGGTTCAATATAAGTTTTATCCGCAACATCTGGATCAGTCATAATTGTTGCAGGATTTGAATTTATTAAGACTACTTTATAACCCTCATCTTTAAGAGCTTTACATGCTTGTGTCCCCGAATAATCAAATTCACATGCTTGTCCTATAATTATTGGACCAGCCCCCACAACTAGTATTTTTTTAATATCTTTTCTTTTTGGCATTTTTTTTCATGTTGTTAATAAATTCTTGAAACAAATAAACACTATCTTGAGGCCCTGGATTAGATTCTGGATGATATTGAACAGAAAAGACTGGTTTATTTTTTAGTTTGATACCCTCAATACTATTATCAAATAAAGATTTATGTGTGACCTCAATATTTTTTGGTAATGTTTCTTTAACTACTTCAAATCCGTGGTTTTGACTCGTTATTTCAACATTATCATGAATTAAATTTTTAACAGGGTGATTTGCCCCTCGATGACCAAGTTTCATTTTCTTTGTTTTACCACCTAATGCTAATGCTAAAATTTGATGACCCAAACAAATACCAAATATTGGCAAATTTTTTTTAATTAAATCTTTAATAATTTCTATAGCATATTTACCTGTTGCAGCTGGATCACCAGGACCATTTGATAAAAATATTCCATTTGGTTTTAAAGCTAAAATTTTTTGGGCATTAGTTTTACAAGAAACGACAGTAACTTTACAATTAAAGTCAGAGAAATATCTTAAGATATTTTTTTTTATTCCATAATCAATTGCAACAACGTGAAATGAGTTCTTATTATTTTTTTTATATCCAAGTTCTTTTTTCCATGTTTTAAGACCTTTCCAAATATAATTTTTCTGAGTTGAAACTACTTCTGCAAGATCAAGATTTTTTAATCCACTCCATTTTATTGTGGAGTTGGTCAATTTGTTAATATTAAATTTTCCTTTTTTTGAATAACTAATCGTACCTTTTGGAGCGCCTTTATCCCTTATAAAGTTTGTTAGGCTTCTGGTGTCTAAGCCAGTAATTCCAACAATTTTATTTTTCTTTAGCCAAGTATCTAAATGTAGGAATGATCTGTAATTTGAGGGTGAAGTTATTTCAGAATTAATTATAACTCCTCTTGCCCATATTTTATCAGATTCATGATCTTCTTTATTGGTTCCAACATTTCCAATATGGGGGAAGGTAAAGTTAATAATTTGACCTGCATATGATGGGTCAGAGATGATTTCTTGATAGCCTGTTAATGATGTATTAAAGCAAACTTCGCCTGTGGCTTCTCCCTGGTAACCAATTCCAATTCCTTTGAATACCTTTTTATTTTCGAGAACTAAAATGCCTGTATTGATTTGAGATATTATTTTTGAGTTAGTTTTTTTTGATTTTTTGTTCAATTACAACTCATGAGTTAAAGGTTAATACAATAATTGCTTTATTATCGCAACAGAGATGTAATATAAAATTGTAAAAAAACAATTTTTCTTTTGAAGAATTTTTTCTTTAAAGTAGATTAAAAATTATGTCATTAAAACAGACCATCGAAAACGAATATAAAAATGCATTAAAATCTAAAGATAAAAATAAAATATCAACCTATAGGTTAATATTATCTTCTATTAAGGATTTGGACATTGTTAACAGATCAGGCCCTAACAAAAAGGAAACTGATGACGAGGACATTAAGAAACTTTTAAAAAAAATGGTTAAGCAACGAGCCGAATCAATCGATATTTATAAAAAAAATAATAGAACAGATCTTTTGGAGGTTGAGCAAAATGAATATGATATTTTAACAAGTTTCCTACCAAAGCAGCTTAGTGAAGAGGAAACTAAGAAAATTTGTGCAGATGTTATTTCGAGAATTGGAGCAAATTCATTAAAAGATATGGGAAAAGTTATGGGCGAACTTAAAAAAACTCATGCAGATGAAATTGATTTTTCAAAAGCAGGATCCTTGATAAAAGAATTGTTGAACAAATAATGAAATACCCAAAAGAGTATCTTGATGAAATTAAAAATAGGTTGAAAGTTTCAACGGTAGTATCAAAGAGTGTTTCATTAAAAAAAAGAGGCAAAGAATATGTAGGTTTATCACCTTTCAAAAATGAAAAAACACCCTCATTTACAGTAAATGATGAAAAAGAATTTTATCATTGTTTTGCAACTTCTGAACATGGAAATATTTTTGATTTTGTGATGAAAACTCAAAATTTAAAGTTTGGAGAAGCAGTTAAATACTTGGCTCAATTAGCAGGGATGCAACCTTATATGTTCTCAAAACAAGATGAAGAAAGAGAAAAAAAGTGGGATGAGTATAAATCTATTTTTAGTAATTATGTTGAATTTTATCATAATGAACTTTTAAAAAATGAAAACTATTCAAATGCTAGAGATTATTTAAAAAATAGATCGTTAGGCAAAGAAGAAGTAAAAAAATTTAAAATAGGATACATAGAAAAAAATCCAAATTTTTTTGAAAAATTAAATAAAGACTATAGTGAAAAAACTTTGGTAGAAACCGGTTTATTTTATTTAGATGAGAAAAAAAAAATATATGTTGAAAGATTTAGAGGTCGATTAATATTTCCCATCAATAATATTTCAGGGCAACCAATAGCTTTAGGTGGAAGAATAATTGAAAATTTAGATTATCTAGCCAAATATATAAATTCACCTGAAACAAATTTTTTTAAAAAAGGATCAAACTTATATAATTTAGATTTAGCAAGAAAACTCTCTAATAAAATTGATCACATTTATTTAGTAGAAGGATACATGGATGTTGTGGGCCTTAGCAAAAATGGAATTGATAATGTTGTCGCAAATCTTGGAACTTCTTTAACTGACAAACAGATTTTAACTTTAAATCAATTTTTTGATGATATAATAATATGTTTTGATGGTGACGAAAGTGGATATAAAGCTGCTGTTAGAGCTGCTGAAAATTCAATCAAAGAACTAAAACCAGAAAAACAAATTTCTTTTTTATTTCTGCCAGATAAAGAAGACCCAGATAGCTACGTAAATAAAAATGGTAAGGCTAATTTTGTAGATTTTACAAAGCATAGCAAATTATCAATTCATCAATTTATTTTCAGTCATTATAAAAAACAAACTAACAATAATCCTTCATCAATGGCTATTTTTGAGAAAAAACTTAGAGGAATAGCAAATACAATTAAAGATGATTTTATAAAAAAATATGTTTTAGAATACTTTTTAGAAAAAATTGCTGAGTTAACTCCTCACTCTAACCAAAATAATAAAAGATTTTATAAAAAAAATACAAAATCTTTAGAAAGTACAAAAAAATATTTTAAAGAAAGCCAGTCTCTGTCTGGAGTAGAATTAAAAGAATTTTCTTTATTATATTTATTAATAAATAACTTGGATTTGTTGCAATCAAATATTCATTTGATTGAAAATATTAAATTATTTACTGAGTTAAACAGAAAAATTTTTCAAATGATAATTGAAAAATTAAAATCTGGCACAAAAATTACAATTCAAGATCTTGACCTGGATTTTCAGTTAATTGAAAAAATAAATAAATTTGCTCCTATTAAGTATATTTTAAAAAATCAATCTGAAGATGATCAAAAAATAATAGAATTATTAGAGGACATCTCTAGAGATTTGATGAATTATGATCTTGAATTCAGAATTCAAGAATTAGAATCGAAGTTTTCTGTGGATATGAGCGAGTCCACATTTAATGAGTTAAAAGAGCTTAAAAAAAAGCAGAATCTCAACTAACAAGCCAAAATTAATAATGGATTTTTGTATAATTGAGATTATATAAGACCTTTCAACTTACATTAAATTGCTGTGGAAAGAATAATTACAAAATCATTTGCTAGACTCATGGGTCGAGGAACTCATAGAGGATTTATAACTTATGAAGAATTAAGTAAATCACTTGGTAAAAGAAACTTATCTGATGAAAATTTAGCCCAAGCTTTTATTCACATATTGGATGAAAATGTAACTTTGGTTGAAAAAAAATCTGATTTCAAAGTTTTAAGAAAAAAAGAAAATGCAAATAAAGAAGAAGGTAAGACAATAGAGAAAAGTGATGATCCCATAAGAATGTATTTACGAGAAATGGGAGGTGTCGAACTTTTATCTAGAGAAGGCGAAATAGCAATCGCAAAAAGAATAGAAGCTGGAAAAGATGTAATGTTGATTGCACTTTCTCAAAGCCCAATTACTGCACAACAATTTTTTGAGTGGAATGATCAACTCCAAAAAGATGAAATACTCGTTAGAGAAATAATTGATATTGATACAAATTATATGGAAGATGAGTCTACTGGACCAAGCGCAAAACAAAAAAATTCAGGTGAAACACCTAAGGACGAGGGATCTTCAGAAGATGATGATGATTTTAATCCAACACTAGCTGCGATGGAAACAGAAATTAAACCAAAAGTGTTAAAGACTGTAAATACTCTTACTAAAGAATATACAAAATTAATTAAGTATCAAAAAGAAAAATTGGATTGTGTATTAAATTCTGAAAACTTTTCTTCAGCTAAAGAAAAAGGATATGAAAAAACTGTTAATGATATTTTAAAAAATATTAAGTCATTACAATTATCTCCATCTGTTTTAGAGGAACTTGTGCAAAAACATTATATAGAAAATAAAAAAATAATATCTTTGGAAGGCAATCTTTTAAGGCTTGCAATGGATCATAAAATACCGAGGAATGAATTTATTAAATTTTATGTGGGAAATGAAATAAATCCAAACTTAAAAAAATTTTTGGATACGAATTTAATTTGGAAACAATTTTTTACAAAAAATAAAGATGAATTTAAAAATATCAGAGAGAGATTAATTGAGATTAGCTACAAACTTAATATTTCAGTTACTGATTTCAAAAAACTTGTAAGCAGAATTCAAAAAGGTGAAAAAGAATCTAGAATTGCAAAAAAAGAAATGGTTGAAGCTAATCTACGATTAGTAATTTCAATTGCAAAAAAATATACAAATAGAGGCCTCCAATTTCTAGATTTAATTCAAGAAGGAAATATTGGGCTTATGAAAGCTGTGGATAAATTTGAATATAGAAGAGGTTATAAGTTCTCGACGTATGCAACTTGGTGGATTAGGCAAGCAATTACCAGATCAATAGCTGATCAGGCTAGAACAATTAGAATTCCAGTACACATGATTGAAACAATTAATAAGATCGTAAGAACACAAAGATTGATACTTAGTGAATTTGGTAGGGAGGCCACACCTGAGGAATTAGCAAAAAAACTTAGGATGCCACTAGACAAAGTAAGAAAAGTTTTAAAAATTTCCAAAGAACCAGTATCCTTAGAAAAACCTGTAGGAGACGAGGAGGATAGTAGCTTAGGAGATTTTATAGAGGATACTAAAGCTTTAGCTCCACTAGAACAAGCAATCAAATCTAATTTAGGAGAAGCAACAACAAAAATTTTATCTACCTTAACACCCAGAGAAGAAAGAGTGCTTAGAATGAGATTTGGGGTAGGTATGAATACAGATCATACTCTTGAGGAGGTTGGTCTACAGTTTTCTGTAACAAGAGAGAGAATTAGACAAATTGAGGCCAAAGCTTTAAGAAAACTAAAACATCCTAGTAGATCAAAACAATTAAAAAGTTTCCTTGAAAGTTAAAGATGGGCCGTTAGCTCAATAGTAGAGTACTGCATTGACATTGCAGGGGTAGTTGGAGCGTAACCAACACGGCCCACCATAATTAAATTATCTTTATTTGATAACTTTCTAAAAATGATATAACTAATCTATTCTTAAGGGCCTGTAGCTCAGTTGGTTAGAGCAGTACACTCATAATGTATTGGTCCCAGGTTCGAGTCCTGGCGGGCCCACCAATTATTATGTATTTTATTCCTCTGAAAACTCTTTTAGAGTTTTAAATAAAGCATTTATATCGTTATTATTAGAATTCAAAATCGAAGAAAATTCCTCTTTTTGAGTTCTGGCTAAACTTAGTCCTTCAATTATTAAATCCCTTATTAAAGGATTATCAGGATCTTTAGTGTAAATTCTCCAATCTATTGAAACCTCAGGCCTTTCAGGAGTACTAATTAATATGCTATTCACAATGGTATAGTTTTTATTTAAAAACTCTTTTCCTTTTACTTCAATTTCTGGATTAGTATACTCAGCTAGTCTACTTGAAAAACTCTTTAAAAAGTAAGATTCAAATAATTCTGAATACTTGATTTTTTGATTTTCATCTAAAGTTTTTCTTACTGATCCAAGAGAATAAAAACCAACACCTCTAATGTCGACAGTCTCTTTAGCTATTGCCTTTAATTCGTTTATTTTATCTTCTTTAGATATATTTTTTGACAAAATATTAGACGCTCTATTTACTGTAGATTGAACAAATACATCTGGTTCTATGGAATAAGAATTTGTTAAAATTAATGTGTAAGAAAATAAAACTAATAAAAATTTTCTAAATTTCATTAAGCTAGTTTTAATTACTGAGTTTCTATCTCTTCCCAATCACTATCATCTTGGGTTTCAATAATTTTATTTGTGTTTAAAATTTTCTGCTGTCTATCTTGCAAGTATAAACTTTTTACTGAAGCGTAAAAATCAATTGAATTTTTTTCTAAATTTTCTATAGCATCATAGTTTTTAGCTCTAAAATCTATGCCACTCGTAACTCTTGATGCATAATAATCAAAATCACTGAAATGTTGTGTATCGTTTAAAACTGTTACATTATACCAAGCATCTCCGCCAACAAAGGTTGCTACAGATGCAGTAGCATCTCTAACTGTGCTAGGTCCTACAACGGGTAAAACCAAATAGCAACCAGGACCAACGCCCATTGTTGCTAAAGATTGACCATAATCTTCTTTCTCATATTCTGGGAAACCTAAATGTTGAGCTACGTCAATTAAACCTAAAATGCCAACCGTTGTGTTAATAACAAATCTACCGGAATTAACTCCAGCTTTTTTATAATCTCCTTGCAAAATATTATTTGGAATTGTTACAAGTGTAGATAGATTATCAAGAGAGTTACTTACTCCAGTTTTGACTGGAGAAGGCAGGACTCTGTATGCACTTGCAACTGGTTGAAACAATATTCCATCTAAAGCTTGGTTGAAAGCGAAAGTAGCTCTGTTTATAGTTTCAAAACAATCTTTAACTTCTGTGGGTTTATTTTTTTTTAAGATTAATTCACCATCAGATCCAGCATTCGCGTTGAATGCTGTTAAAAAAATTAAAGTTAATAAAAGTACTAATTTTCTAAACATTGCAATCTGTATAATATATAAAATTTAAATGTAAATTAAGAATTATTTTAAAAAAATGACTATAAAATGTCTATAAAGTAGCCAAATTTAATAAATAAATGAACATAAATACAACTCTGAATTACTCACCCAATTTTGATATTAAAAAAAGAAAATTTGAACAAATTAAATTTATTATTTTCCATTATACAGGTATGAAAAATGATAAAGAGGCAATCAATCGTCTTACTGATGTTAAATCAAAGGTCAGTAGCCATTTTTTAATAAGAGACAATGGAAAGATAATAACTTTAGTACCAGAACTTTATGTTAGTTGGCATGCAGGAATTTCGTCATGGCAAAATTACAAATCATTAAATAAACACTCAGTTGGTATAGAAATAAGTAATCCAGGTCACGACAATAAGTATAAAAAATTTTCAAAAAAACAGATTCAATCAACATTAAAACTAAGCAAATATTTAATTAAAAAATACAAAATTAAAAATAAATTTATTTTGGGACATTCTGATATCGCTCCTTTAAGAAAAATAGATCCCGGTGAAAAATTTCCTTGGAAACATTTATCAAAAAATAATGTTGGATTGTGGCATGATTTAAATGAAAAAAAACTTTTCGAAACTAGAGAATTAAAAGTTTATAAATATGACAAAATTAATTTTCTTAAAAATTTATATAAAATTGGTTATTCAAGAGTTTTAAATAAAGACAAAAATAAAAATATCGAATTACTTACAAAAGCTTTTCAAAGAAGATTTAGGCAATCTTTAATAAATGGTATAATTGATCAAGAATGCTTATTAATAAGCAAAAATATAGCAAAAAAATTTAAATAATATTCCTTGAAAATAAAAACTTAAGTAATAAATTGTAATTGCCAGATAAACGACTTATCGCTTTAATTTATTTTAAAGAGGAAAGTCCGGGCTCTACAAGGACACAGTGCCAGGTAATACCTGGCGGGGGTAACCCTAGGGATAGTGCCACAGAAAATAAACCGCCATAACATGGCAAGGGTGAAAAGGTGTGGTAAGAGCACACCGGTTCTATTGGTAACAATGAACGCTGGAAAACCCCACTGGGAGCAAGACTAAGTAGAGATGACATTGTTGAAAAAACTAAAAGCCGTCCTTGGCTAGTCATCAGGGTTAGTTGCTTGAGCTTAAGAGTGATCTTAAGCCTAGACAAATGATAGGTTTAAATGACAGAACCCGGCTTATAGTTTATCTGGCATAATTGTTCACAAGATAATTTTTTGGAATACACAAATGTTCTTATTTTGATTCAATATTGAGTCACTTATGTTCTTTTTTTTCACTTTTTCATATAAAGCAAATTTTCAAAGAAATGTTAGTTTAAATACACTGTGGTATTCGAAAAACCTAAAATTATAAGCAAAATTTGACTAAATTCAGAGTTTGACTATCATTTTAAATACCCATATATTCCCATATATTCCCAATTATGGAATTAATAAATTTAAAATTATATGTTTTTATCTACTTACGAGAACAAATTGGACAAAAAGGGAAGAGTATCTGTGCCTGCTAGTTTTAGATCGCATTTGTCAAATTTAGGTTACAACGGCATTATTTGTTATCCATCATTCAATAATTCTTCAATAGAAGCTTGTTCTCAAGATAGAATTGAAAAAATTTCTTCAGCAATAGACTCTTTAAATCCTTTTGAAGAAAAAAGAGATTATTTTGCAACATCAATATTATCAGAAAGTACAAATTTACAGTTTGATAGCGAAGGTAGAATTTCACTTTCATCAAAATTATTAAAACATGCAAAAATTAAAAATAGCATGTTGTTTGTTGGTCAAGGTCAAACCTTTCAAATTTGGGAACCAACAGCATTTGAAAAATTTAAGACATCAGCAAGAAAAAAAGCAAATATTAATCGTGCAAGTCTTAAATGGGAAAAACATTTAAACAACAACGAGGGGAAATAAGATGACAATTAACTTTAAAGCACCAGAAATTAAAGAGTTACAACCAAGACTATTAGTATTAGGAGTTGGTGGAGCAGGCGGAAATGCTATCAATGAAATGATTGAAAACAATATGCAAGGAGTGGAATTTATTGCAGTCAACACTGATGCTCAAGATTTAAAGTTAAGTAAAGCAAAAACAAGAATTCAAATTGGTTTAAATTTAACCAAAGGATTAGGAGCTGGTGCAAAACTTGATATTGGTCAAGCTGCAGCTGATGAATCTTTAAATGAAATTGTAAATACACTTCAAGGCGCAAACATGGTTTTTATTGCAGCCGGTATGGGTGGTGGAACGGGTACTGGTGCTGCTCATGTCATTGCTAGAGCTGCTAAAGAATTAAATATCTTAACTGTAGGTGTTGTGACTCTTCCATTTTTATATGAAGGCCCCTCTAGAATGAGAAGAGCGCAACAAGGTTTAGAAGAATTAAGAAAACACGTTGATACAATAATTGTTATTCCAAATCAAAACCTATTCAAAATAGCTAATGAACAAACCACATTTGAAGAGTCTTTTAATCTTTCAAACAATGTTTTAAGACATGGTGTACAAAGTATTACAGATTTAATGGTCAGACCTGGTTTAATAAACTTAGATTTTGCTGATGTTGAAACTGTTATGGCAGCGATGGGCAAAGCTATGATGGGTACTGGTGAAGCTGAAGGAGAAGGTAGAGCTCTAAAAGCTGCGGAAATGGCAATTAGCAATCCATTAATAGATGATTATACTTTAAAAGGTGCAAAAGGATTACTAGTAAATATTACTGGTGGTAAAGACTTAAAACTTTTTGAAGTTGATGAGGCCGTAAATAAAGTAAGAGCAGAAGTTGATCCTGAAGCAGAATTAATTATTGGTGCAATCACTGATACAGAGTTAGATGGAAAAATGAGAGTTTCAATTGTTGCAACCTCATTAGATGGTCAGCAACCTGAATCAAAATCTGTTGTAAACATGGTTCATCGAATTCAAAATCGTAACCCTGGTTACACCGATTTTTCAAATATGGGATCCTCTCAATCATTCAATTTTTCAAATACAACAGCATCAAACCCCATTACACATGGTGCTAATGCTTTAAAGCTTGAAAATGAGATTATCCAAGAGCAACAAACTGAAAGTTCTCAAAATCAAATGATGAATGAAGAAGTTATTCAAAATACTAGTATGGAAAGCGAAAGTATAGTTGAAGATAATTCAGTTAATGAAATGGAAAAATCTTTTGCTCAAGAGGCTTTTGAGACTAATCATGAAGAAACCCAAGTGAATAATGTTGATGAAGAGGTTTCTAACGATCTTAAAGAATTCGGAGTTGATTCTGATGCGCCAGATTTATTCAGTTCAGAAATCGAAAATTCAAGTTCAGATGAACTTTTATCTTCTGACCATGAGGAAGAAGATGATCTTGAGATACCAGCATTCTTAAGAAGACAAAAAAATTAATGGTCTTCCAAGAAATAAATGGACGCCACCATAGTACCAAAAATGCAAAAGCATTATCCGGTACTGCTAAAAGAAATTATTAGCGTTATTTCCCCTCAACATGGTGGCACATTTATTGATTGTACCTTTGGTCAAGGTGGTTACTCTAAAAAAATTTTAGCTTTTAAAAATACGAATGTAATAGCTCTTGATAGAGACATAGAGAGTGAAAAAATTGCTAATCAATTAAAGCAAAACTTTGAAGATAGATTTATTTTTAAAAATATTAAATTTAGTCAATTGAACAATTTAAAGCTTAAAAATGAAAACATAAGAGGAATAATTTTTGATCTTGGTTATTCTTATACTCAAATTAAAGACCCACAAAAAGGGCTATCATTTGAAGCAGATGGCAAATTAAATATGCAGCTGGGTTTAAATAATTATTCAGCAGAAGATACAATTAATAAACTTGATGAAAAAGAATTAGAAAAGATTTTTAAATTTTTTGGAGATGAAAAAGAAGCAAAATACATTGCACGAAATATTATAAAAGAGAGGCTAAAAAATAAAATTGATACTAAATCTTTAGTTGAAATTATTGATAAATCAAAAAAAAGAAAAAATTTTAAAGTTCATAATGCAACCAAGGTTTTTCAGGCTCTTAGAATATTTGTAAATAAAGAGATAAGTGAATTAATTTTTGGACTTATTAATGCAACTAAAGTTTTAAAAAAAGGTGGTGTCTTAGGGGTAGTTACATTTCACTCTTTAGAGGATAAAATAGTAAAATATTTTTTTAAAAGTCTTTCTGAAAACAAAAGTATTTCACGATACAGCCCTGTTGTAAAACAAGCAGAAACATTATTTAATTTAATTCAAAAAAAACCAATAACTCCTTCAGAAGAAGAGATAAGCGAAAATCCACCATCCAGATCTGCTAAATTTAGATATGCAATAAAAAAAACTGATTTTTATAATTTTGATACTGATATAGAGGAGCAATTCAGAAATTATATTGAAATTGAAAATTATGGAGACAAACTGTGAAAAGGTTTGCTTTAGCAGCAGTGATTTTTTTTTTAGTCTTATCAACTGCAATAATAAAAAATACGACTAAACAGATTGAAGATGAAATATTTACAACTAAAGAAAATATTAGAGTTTTAAAGTCTGAATTTGAAAATATATCCTTGGAGTATGATTATTTAAGTTCCGCAGAAAGATTACTTGAATATCAATCTCGGTATTTTGAGAATGATTTAATTCAAAAGAATATAAACGACATAAAAATCTACAATATTTCAGATGATAAAAATAAAATTCAAAATTTTAAAATTATTAAAGAGTAATGGCCGATAAATCAAAATTAACCATAGAAGACTACAAAAGTGATTTTATATTTAAAAAAAAAGAGAATGGATTAAATATTCAATTTAATCGTGTAGCTTTTATTTTCTTTGTTTTTTTTATTATCTATTTGATTTACGCAATACACCTAGTTCATTTAGGTTCACGAAAGAGTAAATTTGAAAAAATAAATAATCTTCCTTCATTTAAAAATCATCTTTATCGAGCAGACATCATGGATGTTAATGGAAATTATTTAGCTAAGACAGTTAAATCGATTGATATTGGTTTAAGAACCTCAGATATAATCAATGAAAAAAAATTACTTCTAAGTTTAAATATTATTTTTCCTGATAAAAATTTTAATGAAATTAAAAAAAAAATAAAAACTAAGAAATTTTTTTATTTAGAAAAGAAAATTTCAGAGGAAAATTATGAAAAAATAATGAAACTAGGGGATAAATCTTTAGTCCCAGAAGAAAGAGTTTTAAGAATGTACCCGCAAAAAAATCTTTTTAGTCATGTTTTGGGTCAGATAGATGATGACAATAACGGTATTTCAGGATTGGAAAAATCATTGAATGAGGAACTTAGACAATCAAAAAAACCCATTAGACTTACTCTAAATAAGGATATTCAGTTTTTAATAAGAAAAGAATTAATTAAATATCAGGAAATTTTTAAAAGCAAAGGTAGTGCAGCCATTTTAATGGATGTTAATAATGGGAATATTTTATCATTAGTTTCTTTGCCAGATTTCAATCCAAATGAAAGACAAAATATTACAGATGTAAATTATATTAACAGGGTTACTAAAGGGACATATGAACTCGGCTCTGTATTTAAAGCATTTACTTTTGCTAGCGCCTTAAATGAAAAGGTAATTAAACCAGAGACTGAATTTTTAGATTTACCCAAATCAATTAAATGTGACAAATACAGAATAGGTGAGTACGACAATGAAATACCATCAGATTTAACTGCAGAGCAAATTTTTGTTAGATCTGGAAATATAGGATCAGTAAGAATAGCCCAAAAAATTGGCCCAAAAAAATTTAAATTATTTTTAGAAAAAGTTGGCGTGTTAAGTGATATCGATTTTGATATTGAAGAAGTTGCTCCTCAAAAAAATTATGATTTTGGAAAATGTAGATTGGCTACAGCTTCTTTTGGACATGGAATAGCAACTACAATTCTTCAATTGGCAAAAGGTTATGCAGTTTTATCTAATGGTGGATATGAAATTAAGCCAACATTAATTTATAAAGAAAATAATTTTAATAAAAAAAATAAAAGAATATTAAACAGAGGTATTTCAGAACAAGTTGTTAGCGCTTTAAGAAAAATTGTAAATACTGAGGAAGGGACAGCTAAATTTGCAGATGTTCAAAATTATGAAGTTGGCGGAAAAACAGGGACTGCTGATCAACCTGAGGGAGGAGCATATTCTGAGGCAAAAATAAATACTTTTGCCTCTATTTTTCCTACATCAAATCCACAATTTGTTTTTGTTGTAATGCTAGATACTCCAAAAAAATCTAAAGATTATTATTATAAGTATAGACACCGAAAAGGAGGGTGGAAGGGCACACTTTATAATACTGCTGGCTGGACCTCAGTAGAGGTAGCTGGAAAAGTCATAGATAAAATCGGGCCTATTTTAGCCACAAAATATATAGAGGTTAATTAATTATGCTTCTAGGAAACTACTTTAATAACATAAATAAAAATTATAAAAATTTTTCTTTTTCAGGAATTTCATTTAATACGAAGAATATTAAAAAAAATAATATTTTTTTTGCAATCAAAGGAAATTCTATTGATGGTAATAACTTTATTACTAGAGCAATTAAAAAAGGATCAAAAATTATTGTTACTGAAAGAAAAACAAATCAATTCCAAAATGGAATTTTGTATATTCATACAAAGAATGTAAGAAAACTATTAGCTGAAACTGCTTTTAAAATTTATAATAAAAAACCAAAAAATTTAATTGCAGTTACTGGTACTAACGGAAAATCATCGGTTGCAGATTTTTATTATCAAATATTAAAATTAAATAATAAAAAAGGTGCTTCAATTGGTACATTAGGTGTTAAATCAAAAAGTATTAATTTAAATTTATCTAATACAACAATAGATCCAATCAAATTGGCTAAAATATTAAGCAAGTTGAAAAATCAAAAAATAGAGAATGTAATTATGGAAGCCTCAAGCCATGGTTTAAAGCAAAATAGATTAGATGGTTTAAAGTTTAATTCAGGTATATTTACTAATCTATCCCAGGATCATCTTGATTATCATAAAAATTTAAAAAACTATTTAAATGCAAAACTATATTTATTTGAAAACCTAATCTCAAAAAGAGGAAATGTAATTACAGATCAATTAATACCTGAGTTTAAAAACATAAGAAAAATTGCAATTAATAAGAAATTAAAATTGCATACACTTAATGATGGGAAAAATAATCTGGAGCTTTTATCTCATAATTTTAAAGGAGAGGGTCAATTTATTAAAATTAAATTAAATAGCTCAATAAGGAATATAAATTTAAATTTAATTGGAAAAATACAATTAAAAAATGTTTTGATGGCAATAATTGCAGCAAAATATAGCGGTATTAGTATAAATAAAATTTTAAATACAATTCCAAAATTAAAAACTGTTGAGGGAAGGTTTGAAAAAATTGGTAAAATTAAAAATCAATCAAAAGCAATTCTTGATTACGCTCATACGCCTGATGCTCTAAAAACTTGTCTTTTAAATCTTAGAGAACAATTTCCTAATAAAACAATCACAGTGTTATTCGGTTGTGGGGGAAATAGGGATCAAAATAAAAGATCAAAAATGGGGAAAGTAGCTAGTGATTTTGCAGATAGTATCATTCTTACAAATGATAATCCTAGATTTGAAAATCCTCAAAAAATAAGAAGAGATATAAAAAAGGGAATTAAAAAAAAGAGAATTATTGAAATATCTAATAGAGCAATAGCAATAACACAAGCCATTCATAATTTGAACTCAGGGGATATTTTGTTAGTTGCAGGGAAAGGCCATGAGAAAACACAAGATATTGGAAATAAGAAAATTTTCTTTTCAGACAGAAAGGTAATTCTCAATGCTATTAAGCATAAAAATAATAATTTATCAGATAATTTAAAATTAAATGTTGTTAAAGAGGCAGCTAAAATTAAAAAATTATCTGCTTCTATATCTTTAAAAACAGCAAGAATTAATTCTAAAGAAGTTACTAAAAATGATATTTTTTTTGCTATTAAGGGAAAAAAAAATGACGGTAATAAATTTGTTTCACAATCATTCAAAAAAAAAGCATCATTAGCTGTAGTGAATAAAATTCAAAAAAAATTTAATATAAATCGACAGATTAAAGTAAAAAATACCCTGAATTTCTTAATAGGTATTTCAAAAAATTTTAGAAAAAGTATTGATACAAATATTATAGCTATCACAGGCAGTTGTGGAAAAACTACACTTAAAGAATTGTTGGGTAATGTATTAAGTAAAATTTCAAAAGTAAGTATTTCTCCAAAATCTTATAACAATAAATTTGGGGTTCCTTTAAGTCTTTTTAATTTAAAACAAAATGATGAATTTGGAATTTTAGAAATTGGAATGGATAAAAAAGGAGAAATTGACTATTTATCTAAAATTATAAAACCAGATGTTGGTGTGATAACAAATATAAATTATGCACATGCTAAAAATTTTAAAAATATTAAACAAATTGCTTTGGCAAAATCTGAAATTATTAACAATATAAAGCCTAATGGTTATGTTGTATTAAATGCAGATGACAGTTTTTTTCAATTACATAAAAAAATTGCCAAAAAAAAGAAAATTAAAGTAGTTTCTTTTGGTATTAAAAGTCAGAAATCAGACATTAAATTAAATAATATACAGCCCTTCGGAAAAAATTTTAGAATTAAAATTAGATTAAATAATAAAAAAAAGTATTTTGTATTATCTAACGATTTTCAAAACAATATATCCAACACACTTTCTGCTTTAGCAGTTATCAGTATTTATAAAAATATATTTAAACTTAATGAAAATATTTTTCTCAATTTTAAAATTCCTGAAGGAAGAGGAGATCATTCTTTAGTAAAAATTGATAATAAAAAAATTAATTTAATTGATCAAAGTTATAATTCAAATCCTCTATCACTAAAATCAGCAATAAAAAATTTTGATAAAATAAGCTCAAAAAAATCAAATAAATATCTACTAATTGGTGACATGTTAGAGCTCGGTAGACATTCTAAAAAACTTCATCAATCTATTGCTCCAATAATTAATCAAACTAAGATAGACAAGGTATTTGTTAAAGGTAAAATGGCATCTATAATATTTGCGGGTATCTCAAAAGCCAAAAAAGGCAGGATTTTATTAACCAAATCTCAAATTATTGAATTGATTAGAAAAGACTTAAAAAATAATGATTATTTAATGATTAAAGCCTCACTTGCGACAGGATTCAACGACATAGTAAAAGATCTGAAAGGATTCAATTAAATGCTTTATCAATTTTTATTAAATTTTGTTGATACTTTTAGTTTTTTAAATGTATTTAAATATTTAACATTTAGAACAGGTTTATCCTTTTTCACTTCATTAGTTATTGTACTGATTATCGGAGGTCCTTTTATTAAATTTTTTTCAAAACAAAAAATTTTAAATCCAATTCGGGACGATGGACCTGAAGATCATATAGTTAAAAAAATTGGTACACCAACAATGGGAGGTTTGATAATTTTATTTGGCTTATTGGTATCAGTAATATTTTGGGCAGATTTATCAAATATTAATATTTTATTTTGTATTTATATAGCAATTACTTTTGGTTTATTGGGTGCATATGATGACTTTAAGAAGATTAAATATAGCAACTCATCAGGAATATCTTCTAAGTTTAAAATAACTTCACAAATAATGTTAGCAATTATTGGTGTAAGTTTTTTTGTTTATCTAAACGAATATCAAGATTTAAATAATTTATATTTTCCATTCTTTAAAAATTTAATCATAAACCTTGGATGGTTTTTTATACCATTCGCAATATTCGTAATTATCGGTTCGTCAAATGCTGTTAATCTTACGGATGGATTAGATGGTCTAGCAACAGTGCCTGTAATATTAGTTGCAGCATGTTTTGCTTTTATAAGTTATGTTACTGGGAACGTCGTATTTTCAAATTATTTACAAATTCCCTACATAGAAGGAACAGGTGAAGTATCAATTTTTTGCGGGGCAATTATTGGTTCTTGTTTAGGTTTCTTATGGTTTAATGCTCCACCTGCTAAAATTTTTATGGGTGACACAGGCTCATTATCTCTTGGTGGATCTTTAGGTGCAGTAGGAATTATTACAAAGCATGAAATTGTATTAGCTATTACTGGTGGACTTTTTGTACTAGAGGCAGTTTCAGTAATGGTTCAAGTAATTTCATTTAAACTTACTGGAAAAAGAATTTTTAGAATGGCGCCTATTCATCATCATTTTGAAAAAAAGGGATGGCCAGAGTCTACAGTTGTAATTAGGTTTTGGATTATCTCTATCATCCTGGCAATGATTGGTTTAGCTACCTTAAAATTAAGATAATGAAAATATTTAATAATATTTTTTTAAGAAAAAAAATATTAATTTATGGTTTAGGAAAGAGCGGTATTTCATCTTATAAGTTTTTAAAAAACAAGTCTGATGTATATTTGTTTGATGACAATCAAAAAATTAAATTAAAACTTAAAAAAAAAATAATTAAGTTCGAGCAAATTCAAAAAATAAATTTTGATAGAATTATTATTAGTCCCGGAATTGATATTTCAAATTGTAAATTATCGAATTTTTTAAAGAAAAATTCTAAAAAAATTCATACCGATCTTGATGTTTTGTTTTCATTTTATAAAAATGAAAGTATTACGATTACTGGAACTAACGGTAAATCTACAACTGCTAAAATTTTACATGATGCTTTAATTGATCAAAAAAGAGACTCAAGACTTATTGGGAATATTGGTAATCCTGCATTATCAGAAAAAAATATTACAAAAAAAACAATCTTTGTAATAGAGGCTTCTTCTTATCAGCTAGATTACAGTAGCGTATTTAGATCAAAATATGCTGTAATTTTAAACATAACTGCAGACCACATTGAGAGACATAAAAGTTTAAAAAATTATGTAAATGCAAAATTTAAATTATTAAAATCTCAAATAAGAGGATCTCTTGCATACGTAAAAAAAGAGGATGAACTAATAACTAAAAAATTAATTAAAAATAAATATAGTTCAAAAATCTACAGAGTACAGACTTCAAGTATAGATAAAAAGTTTAATAAAATTACTAATAAATATTTTTTATCTGATGGCAATAAAGAAAATTTATCATTTATATTAAAAATTGCTCCAAGATTAAAACTTAATTACAAAAAATTAATTCAAACCATTAATAAATTTAAAGGCCTAGATTTCAGACAACAAATTATATTTGATAAAAAAAATCTCACAATAATTAACGATTCTAAATCTACAAGCTTTGCTTCCTCGGAAAATATATTAAAAAATTTAAATGATGCATATTGGATCTTAGGAGGAATTCCAAAAAAAGGAGATAAATTTAAACTATCAAAAATAAAGTGTAAAAATATCAAAGCTTATATTTTTGGATCACATCATAGAAAATTTTTAAGAATTTTAAAAAATAGATTAAAAATTAAAAATTTTAAAAACTTACAAGAAACTCTAAAAGTTATTTTTTCAGAAATTAATATTCAACAATCTAAAAAAAATATTATTTTTTTTAGTCCAGCTGGAGCTTCATTTGATAGTTTCAAAAATTTTGAAGATAGAGGTTATTATTTTAATCAGATAATTAAAAAGTATATAAATGCAAAGCGATAGTATTGTTTACAAATTTTATTATCAGTGGTGGAAAAACATAGATAAATCCATTTTTTTACTAATAAGTTTATTATTTATTATTGGATTATTTTTTTCTTTAGTTTCAACTTCTCTAATAGCTTCTGATAAGTTAGACACCAACAGTTATTTCTTTTTTTTTAAACATTTGATTTATGTGTTAATTGGAATATCTCTTATTTTTATATTTTCCTTATTAAGTTCAGATCAATTATATAAATACTCTATTATTCTTTTTTTTATTTCACTTATTACTTTATTTTTAGTGCCATTCATTGGTGTTGAAGTTAAAGGTTCTAAAAGATGGATAGACTTATTTTTCTTACCAAGATTTCAGCCCATAGAAGTTCTAAAACCATTTTTGATAATAATTTTAGCAACTATTCTATGTGATATTAAATTAAATATTTTATTTAAGTATTTGATATCTATTTTTTTGATTTCTGTCATTTCTTTACTGTTAATCGCTCAACCGGATATTGGCCAAACTTTATTAGTGGTATTTTGTTGGGCAGTTCTAATCTTCACATCAGGAATTAATATATATATTCTTTTAGCAATATTTATTGCTGGTGCGTCTTTGCTTACTTATCTTATTATTTATGTTCCAAGGTTTGATTATATCCAGGGACGTATTTTTTCATTTTTTAACAGAGAAACAGGTACTCATAACTTCCAATCTGATAAAGCAATAGAGTCAATTACAAGTGGAGGTTTTTTTGGAAAAGGTATAGGTGAAGGAGTTCTTAAAAATAGAGTTCCCGAAGCGCATACTGACTACATTATTTCAGTAATTTCTGAAGAGTTTGGTGTTGTTGCCATAATGTTAATATTATTATTGTTTTTGATTTTAATTTATATGGTTTTTAAAAAAATAAGTTTTGAAACAAATGATAAAGTTAAACTTATTTTAATAGGATCAATTAGTTTAATATTAATGCAGGCCACAATTCATGTCGGGGTTAATATAAGATTATTTCCGACTACTGGAATGACATTACCTTTTTTAAGTTATGGTGGTTCATCGATAATAAGCACATCAGTATTAGGTGGGATAATTTTAAATTTAACAAAAAGAAAAATAACTTAATAAATGACAAAAAAAGTTTTAATTTCCACAGGTGGATCAGGAGGTCATGTGATACCAGCAATTACAATTTATAATCATTTAAAGCATACACATGAAACCTTGATTTCTACCGATATAAGAGGCCTTGCATATTTAGACAAGGATTACAAAGTATTTGTAATCGACACCCCAAAATTAAATAATTACTTTTTACTTCCTTTTTCATTTTTAAAAATATTTTTTTTAACTGTTAAATCTTTTTTTATTTTAAAAAAAAATAATATTTCAATTTTAATTTCTACGGGTGGCTATATGTCTTTGCCAATATGTTTAGCAGCAAAAATATTGGGAATTAATATTTTTTTAATTGAACCAAATATGGTTCTTGGAAGAGCAAATAAATTTTTTTTAAATTTTTCAAAAAAATTAATATGTTATTCAAAGAATTTAATTAATTTACCATCTGGAATTAATCATAAATTAATTACTGTTAAACCTTTGATACGAAAAGAATATTATGAAACTAGTACTTATCAAAAACCTGATAATTTATTTACGATTATAATTATAGGAGGTAGTCAGGGTGCAAAAATCTTTGATGAGCTTTTAAAAGAATCTTTTGTAAGTGTAGCAAAACAAGCATCTATAAAAATTATCCATCAAACAAGCGAGAAAAATATTAATTTTTTAAAAAATTTTTATTTTCAAAATAATATTGAAAGTAAAGTTTTCAGTTATGATCATAATCTTAGTGAGGTGTTAAAACAAGGAGACTTATGTATAACAAGAGCTGGAGCATCTAGTTTAGCTGAAATATCCATTTTAAATATTCCATTTATAGCAATACCACTTCCATCATCAAAAGATAATCATCAGTATGAAAATGCAAAATATTATGAGGAACAGGATTGTTGCTGGATAATTGATCAAAAAATTTTTGATAATCAAAAATTTGGGAAATTTTTGCTAAAATTGACAAATAAAAGTCAGGATTACATGACAAAAAAAAATAATTTACAGAAATTAAATTATCAAAATAAATGGAATAATGTTAATCAAAAAATACTAAAGATTATTGATGAAAATTAAATTAGCAAAATCAGAACTGATACATTTCGTTGGAATAGGTGGAATAGGTATGAGTGGCCTAGCATTAATAATGAAGGGTAAAGGTTTTAAAGTTCAGGGGAGCGATATTTCAAATAATAAAAATATTGAAAGATTGAGAAAAGAAAAAATAAAAGTTTTTATAGGACATAAAAAACAAAATATAAATAAGGGAACTATACTAGTTATATCTTCAGCTATAAAAAAAAATAATCCTGAGCTTGTTGAGGCTGAAAAAAAACAATTACCCATTTATAAAAGGGGAGAGATGCTGGCTAATATTGTTTCTTTAACGAAAAATATTGTAGTAGTTGGATCACACGGTAAAACCACAACAACATCTTTGATAGCATCTATATTTCAAGAAACAAATATTGATCCTACAATAATCAATGGTGGAGTAATAAATTCAATTAATAATTCCGCAAAGCTAGGTAAAAGTGAATGGTCTATTTTAGAGGCAGATGAGTCAGATGGAAGTTTTATCTTTATACCCCCAACATATTCAATCATCACTAATATAGATCGAGAGCACATGGATTATTATGGCACTATGGACAAATTAAATAAATATTTTGAAAATTTTGTAAATAAAGTTCCCTCATTTGGAAAATCATTTATTTGTTTAGATAACAAAAATAATAAAAATTTAATTAAAAATCTCAAAAATAAAAACTTCTATACATATGGTTTGGATACCAAATCAAATTTTTGTATTAAAAATATAAATCAATTAAAAGAATTCTCTGAGTTTGACTTAAATATAAAATTACCTAATAAAAAAAATCAATTAATAAAAAAATTCAAAATTCCTTTATTAGGAACTCATAATATTAAAAATTCTGTAGCTGCAGCAGCATTAGCGTTGACTTTGGGTTTGCCAATAAAAAATATTAAAAAAGGACTTATAAATTTTAAAGGGGTTCAGAGAAGATTTAATAAAATTTTCAGTTTTAATAATGTAGATTTTTATGATGATTATGCTCACCACCCAACAGAAATTAAAGAAGTGTTAGATGGTGTGAAGAATGTATATAAAGAGTATGAAAAGATATGTATTTTTCAACCACATAGGGTATCAAGATTAAAAGATTTAAAAAAAGAATTTACCTTTGCTTTTAAAAATGCAGATAAAGTTATTTTGTTTCCAATTTATACTGCTGGAGAAAAATTAAAGCTTGGATTTAGTTATATAAATTTTGCGAAAGAAATAATCAAAAACTCAAAAGTACAGCTATTTTTAGTAGATGATAGATTCCAGTTAGCAAAATTTATAAAAGCAAACATATATGGAAAAAAAATTGTTATAGGAATGGGTGCTGGGACTATTTCAAGTTGGATGAGAGAATTGCCTAAACTATTATAATGAACATTGATTTAAAAGAGTTGGTTTCAGAATTTAATAGTAATTTAAAGCTTGATTATGATCTAAAAAAAAAAAATTGGTTTAACATAGGGGGTAAAACTAAAGCTTTCTATAAGGCTGATAACTTAAAAGAATTAATTAAATTTCTTAAAAAAATTAAAGATAAAGAAAAAATATTTATATTAGGAGCTGGTTCTAATACACTTATATCTGACAACAAATTTGATGGAGTTGTAATCAAACTTACTCAAAATTTTAATAATATTTCTTTACATTCTGAACAAATTATAGTGGCCGGTAGTGCGGTTACAGATAAAACATTATCTGAATTTGCAATGGAAAATAGTTTAGGCGGTTTTGAATTTCTATCTTGCATACCTGGGACAGTTGGTGGTGGTATTAAAATGAATGCAGGTTGTTTTCAAAGGGAGTTCAAAGATATTCTCATTTCTATCCAGGCAGTAAATAAATCAGGTCAGGTAATAACCATACCAGCAAAGGATATTAATTTTAAATATAGAGATAGCGGATTATCTGAAGATCTTATTTTTTTAAGTGCATCTTTTAAAGGTTTTAAAAAAGATAAGAATATAATTAAAAATGAGATAAGGCTACTTAAAGAAAAAAAAGAGCAAGCTCAACCAACAAAAATTAAGACTAGTGGTAGCACATTTAAAAATCCTATAGATCAATCTGATAAAAAAGTTTGGCAATTAATCAAAGAGTCTGTGCCATTAGAAAAATCCTTTGGAGATGCATCAATTTCTGAAAAACACTGTAATTTTTTTGTAAATAAAGGTAATGCTAAGTTTGAAGATATGAAAAAATTAATAGAATTTGTTACTGAGCGTGTATTTAAAAAAACAGGAATTAAATTAGAAACAGAGATAAAAATATTAGAATAAATTGAAAAAAAAAGTACTTATATTATCTGGAGGGATCTCAAAAGAGAGGTTAATAAGTCTTGATACTGGGTTACAGGTTGCAAATGAACTAAAAAAAAATGGTTATAAAGTTAAAATATCTGAACCAAATAATAATTTACAAAAAAATATAAAAAATTTTAAACCAGGTATAATTTTTAATGCATTACATGGTCAGTTTGGAGAAGATGGATATATTCAAAGTTTATTAGATAGATATAAAATTCCGTATACTCATTCAGGTGTTCTTGCGTCAGCAATAGCTATGGATAAAGAAATTTCAAAAAAAATATTTTTAAAAAATAAAATAAATACGCCAAAATATTTTACATATTCCTATGATATTAAAAATGCAGATTTAATAAAAAAAATAAAAAAAAAATTAAAATTTCCAGTAGTAGTTAAACCTTTAAACGAGGGCTCAAGTGTTAATGTCTATATTTGTAATGAAAAAAATATCTTTAGAATTCTCTATTCAATTAAACAATATAAAAAAGTTATGATCGAGGAGTTTATTGGTGGAAGAGAAATACAAGTTGCGATAATGGGTAATAAAAAATTAGGAGCAATAGAGCTAAAACCAAAGAGAAAGTTTTATGATTATAAAGCAAAATACAACTCTAGTGCAAAAACTGAACATATAATTCCTGTGGATTTACCAAAAAATAAATTAAATCAAGTATTAAGCATGTCCTTGAAAGCACACAAATTAATCGGATGCAAAGGTGTTACAAGATCAGATTTTAAGTTTGAAAATGGTAAATTTTATCTTCTAGAAATTAATACTCAACCAGGAATGACAAAACTTTCCCTTGTGCCAGAAATAGCAGCGTTTAAGGGAATAAGTTTTATTAAATTAATTGAGTGGATTTTAAAAGATGCAACAACGAAAAAGTAAACAAGTACTTATTTATTTCTTCTTACTAATTTTGTTGGGCTCTATAACCAACATAAACTTTCAAAACATTAAAATTTTAAACTTGAATAAAATAAAAGTTTCAGGTTTAGATGATAAGGGAAATAGAGAACTAGCAAATAAAATTGAAAATTTAGAGTTAAAAAATATTTTTTCTCTTAATAAAAATCATTTAAAAAATATTATTGAAATTAATACTTTAATTGAAAATTACAAAATTTTTAAAATATATCCATCTACATTAGATATAAAAATTAATAAAACAACATCTCTTGCAAAAATAAACCAAAATGGAAAGATATTATATATAGGATCAAATGGTAAACTTTCAGAAATAATTTCTCACAATCAAGAATTACCATTTATTTTTGGAAAACCAAAAATCCAAGAATTTTTAGATTTTAAAAAAATTATAGATAATTCAAAATTTTCTTACGAAGAAATAAAAAATTTTTATTTCTTTCCATCAAAAAGATGGGATGTTGAGTTAAAGAACAATATAGTATTAAAATTACCTAAAAATAATTTAAAAAATTCTCTTGATTATTTGTTTGAATTCATA
>CACDQB010000003.1 GCA_902554795.1 uncultured Pelagibacteraceae bacterium
CTTGGACATAAAACTTTAAGATGGAACCCAAAAATGAAAAAATATATTTTTGGAAAAAGAGACTCTATTCACATTATTGATTTAACTCAAACTCTTGAATTAACCAAAGTCGCTTTGGAAAAAGTTTATGAAACTATTGCAAATAATGGAAAAATTTTATTTGTATCAACTAAAAAACAAGCATCAGAAGCTATAGCCGAAGTTGCAAAAGAAACAGATCAATATTTTGTAAATTACAGATGGTTAGGAGGTATGCTAACAAACTGGGGAACAATTTCCAATTCAATAAAAAAACTTAAAAAACTAGAAACTGATTTAGCAGCGGAGAATAGAGGATTTACTAAAAAAGAACTTTTAAAAATGAGTGTTAAAAAGGATAAGCTTCAAAGATCCTTGGGTGGTATAGCAGAAATGAAAAAAGTTCCTGATCTAGTATTTGTAATAGATACAAACTATGAGTCTCTTGCAATAGCAGAGTCCTCAAAATTAGGAATACCAATTATTGCTATTTTAGATAGTAATTCAAATCCAGATCATATTGATTACCCAATTCCAGGTAATGATGATGCAAGAAGAGCTATTGATCTTTATTGTAATTTAATAAAAGAAACAATTAATAGTGCTAAAAGTTCTGTTTCACCAACTGAAACAAAAAAAGATAAAGCTAAAGATAATGATAAAACAAAAACTATTCAGGAATTAGATAGAGAAAAATTAGAAAAAAAATTTTCTAAAGATGATAAGGAGAAATTAAACTAATGAGTGATATAGAGAAAGTAAAAAAACTAAGAGAAGCAACTGGTGCTGGTTTCAAAGATTGCAACTTAGCTATTAAAGAGTCAAATGGAGATTTAGACAAAGCAATAGAAATCTTAAGAGTTAAAGGAATTTCAAAAGCATCAAAAAAAATGTCTAGAGACGCGAAGGAAGGTGTTGTTGTAGTTAGTGGAGATCAAACTAAAACTTCAGTGATTGAGGTAAATTGCGAAACAGATTTTGTTGCTAAAAATGACGATTTCATTAATTTCGTTAAAGAGTTAAGTGAATTAAATAATCAAAATAATTCAAATGTTGAAGATTTAAAGACATCTAAAATGAAAAATGGCCAAACAGTCGATGACAATTTGGTAGCTTTGATTGCAAAAATCGGTGAAAAAATTACAATAGGAAAAGCTAAAACTATTCAAAACAATGACGGAATTAATAACCACTATCTTCATACAGTTGTAAAAGATAATGTTGCAAAATTAGCTGTTATGGTTTCATTAGATACTAAAGATAATTCAGAGTCAGTTAAAACATTTAGCAAGCAACTATCAATGCATATTGCTGCATCAAACCCATTAGCTTTAGAGTCAAGCTCAATAGATCAGGCTATTATTGAAAAGGAACAAGAGTTAGTTACTGAAGAATTAAAAAATTCTGGAAAACCTGAGGATATTGCAAAAAAAATAAGCTTAGGTAAGATGAACAAGTTTAAAGAGGAAAATGCTCTTTTAACACAAGCTTGGGTAATGGAACCAAAAAAGAAAGTTAAAGATGTATTAAAAGAACTTTCTATAGCTGATTTGAAAATTAAAGAGTTTTATAGAATAAAGATTGGAGAATAAATGTTTGATGAGAAATCATACAGCCTTAAAATGGATAAAGCCATTGAGGTTTTCTCAAAAGAATTATCTTCACTAAGAACAGGTCGAGCGAATGCTTCAATGTTAGATTTAATTAAAGTAGATGTGTATGGACAACAAATGCCCATCAATCAAGTAGGAAGTATTACCACTCCAGAACCAAGAATGATTAATATTCAGATTTGGGATTCAAACAATGTATCTTTAGTCGACGCAGCAATTAAAAAGTCAGATTTAGGATTAAATCCTCAGATTGATGGTCAATTAATAAGATTACCTGTGCCCGAGTTAAATGAAGAAAGAAGAATTGAGCTTAAGAAATTAATTAAGTCCATAGGTGAAAAATGCAAAGTTTCAATAAGAAATATAAGAAGAGAGGCAAATGAAGATCTAAAAAAACTTTTAAAGTCTAAAGATATAAGTGAAGATGACGAAAAATCTAATGAAAAAAAAGTTCAAGCAATAACTGACAATCATATTAAATCAGTTGATGAAAAAGTTTCTTCAAAAGAAAAAGAAATAATGACTATATGAACCCTCTCAATCATGTGGCCATCATTATGGATGGTAATGGACGTTGGGGCTTAAAACATAAAAATTCAAGAAATGCTGGACATAAAGCTGGTCTACAAACAGTAGAAAAAATAATCAAAGAAACAATAAAAAATAAGATTGGCTATTTAACTCTTTACGCATTTTCTACAGAAAATTGGAAAAGACCAAAAAAAGAAGTTAACTATTTATTCAATTTATTAGAAAATTTTTTAATTAACAGAATTGAGGAATTAAGTAAACAAAATATAAAATTAAAAATTATTGGAGTTAAAAAATTCTCAAACAAATTAAATAAAATTATAACTCATTCAGAAAAAAAAACTTCCAAAAATAACAAACTACAGATTAATTTAGCTCTAAATTATGGTTCAAAATTTGAATTAATTAGTGCATTTAAAAAGTTATCCAAAAACAATGAAAGCATAAATGAAACTAATTTTGAAAAATATTTGCAAACAAAAAATATTCCTGATCCTGATCTAATAATAAGAACTGGTAACACAAATAGATTAAGTAATTTCTTGTTATGGCAATTAGCATATTCTGAAATTTTTTTTGAAAAAAAGTTATGGCCAGACTTTAGTATAAAAGATTACAATAGAATTATAAAAAGTTTTAAAAAAATAAAAAGAAATTTTGGGAGTATTTAATGAAAATAGAACTTCAAAAAAGGATACTAAGTTCATTAATTTTGATCCCATTAAGCTTCTTTTTTATAATTAAAGGTTCTTATTTATTTAATTTTTTTTTATTTATATGTTTTTGTTTAACTATTTATGAATGGCATATGATGAGTAAAAAAAAAATATACTATCTTTCCGGTATTATATTTTTAATTTTTTCTTTTTTTTTAACTTACAGTCTAAGAAATGAATCTAATGAACAGAGTCTTTTATTTTTTTTGTTCGTGATAATTATATGTATATCAACTGATGTTGGTGGATACGCTTTTGGAAACTTATTTAAAGGTCCAAAATTAACAAAACTAAGTCCTAATAAAACCTATTCAGGTATGATTGGTAGCTATTTTTTAGCCATAATATCATCATTACTTTTAATTAAAAATTCAAATCTAATAACAGGAAAAACTTACGATTTTACGTTAGAGTTTTTTTTTATGGTTATATTAATATCAACTACTAGCCAAATAGGAGACCTAATTGTGTCTTTTTTCAAAAGATTATCAAAAATAAAAGATACAGGAAATTTAATACCTGGTCATGGTGGACTTCTAGATAGAATAGATGGATTATTATTTGCTATGCCAGTTGCATATATAATTTTTTATTTAAATGTATTAAAATGAAAAAGAAAATAGCTATCTTAGGTTCCACAGGATCAATTGGTCAATCATTACTGGAAATTGTAAATCAAAACAGAAATATTTTTGAGATATCTCTTTTAACAGCACATAAAGATTATAAAACTTTGCTAAATCAAGCTAAAAAATTTAGTGTCAAAAACTTAATTATTACAGATAAAGAAAGTTTTAAAAAAATAAAAAAAAAAAATCAAAATAATAAAATTAAAATTTTTAATAATTTTGAAAGTTTAAGTCAAATATTTAAAAATAAAGTAGACTATACGATGAGTTCTATAGTGGGTATATATGGTTTAGAGCCCACGTTAAAAATAATTAAATTTACAAAACTAATAGCTATTGCAAATAAAGAGTCAATTATTTGTGGTTGGGGTTTGATTTTAAAAGCATTGAATAAAAATAATACAAAATTTATACCAGTAGACTCCGAACACTTTTCATTATGGTATGGGTTAAAAAATATAGATATAAATAAAATTGAAGAAATATATTTAACTGCTTCTGGAGGTCCTTTCCATAAAACACCACTTAATAATTTTAAAAATATAACTATAAAAGATGCATTAAAACACCCTAATTGGAAAATGGGAAAAAAAATTTCAGTTGATTCAGCTACTTTGATAAACAAGATTTTTGAAGTGATTGAAGCTAAAAATATTTTTAATATTCCTTATAATAAAATAAAAATTTTAATACATCCTAAATCCTACATACACGCAATGATTAGAACTAATGATGGATTAATAAAAATTATTGCTCATGAAACTACAATGAAAATACCAATATTTAACACATTAAATTTTGAAAATAAAAAAAAAATTCCTTTCAAGAAACTTAACATAATAAACTTAAACAATTTAAGTTTGGAAGAGGCTACAGAGAAAAGATATCCTATAATTAAATTACTGAAATTTATTCCTAATAATCACTCTTTATATGAAACTATAATTGTTTCAGCTAACGATGTTCTGGTAGATCTTTTTTTAACGAAACAAATAAAATTTAATCAAATTAGTAATATTTTTTTAAAACTAATAAATAAAATAGAGTTTCGTAAGTATAAAAAAAAACAGCCAAAAAACGTTAAAGAAATAGTAGATTTAAATAATTATGTTCGTTTAAAAATATTAGAAAAAGTGTATAAATCTGATCATGTTTAAAAATCGAATTGGTTTACTTTTCTTTTGTATATTAACAATAATATTTACAAATAAACCAGTTTTTTCCGAAATAATTAAAGAAATTGAAATAAATGGAAACGAGAGAGTTTCTAGCGAAACTATAATTATGTTTTCAAAAATATCAATAAATGACGATTTGAAACCAGCAGACATAAATAATATTATAAAAAATTTGTATCAATCTAATTTTTTTAATGACGTTTCTGTAACTCTTGAAAATAATAAGCTTACCATAGCTGTAGATGAACTTCCTATAATTGAAAATATTAATTTCAATGGAATTAAATCTAAAACACTTCTTGAAAATTTAACTAGTGACCTAAATTTAATTTCCAGGTCTTCATATAATGAAATAATCCTTAAAAAAGATAGAGATAAAATTTTAAATTCACTTAAAAATCTTGGATATTATTTTTCTGAAGTTGAAATTATAAAGACAGATTTAGAAAATAAAAAAATAGATCTAACTTATGAAATTAAATTAGGTGACAAAGCAAAAATAAAGAAAATTACTTTTATTGGTGATAAAAAATTTAAAGATAGAAAATTAAGGAATATTATAATTAGTGAGGAGTATAAATTTTGGAAATTTATTTCTGGAAAAAAATATCTTAACGAAAACATAATTGCATTTGATGAAAGATTGTTAAAAAATTTTTATAAAAATAAAGGCTATTATGCAGTTGAAATAAACTCATCTTTTGCAAAGTTGTACAATAATGATGAATTTGAATTAGTTTACAATATAGATGCAAAGGACAAATATTATTTTGATAATCTTAATATAAAAATACCTGATGATTTTGATGTTTCTAATTATGAAGAGCTAAAGATTTTTTTAAAAGATTTGAAAGGTAAAATTTATTCAATCAATACAGTATCTGAAATTCTAGATAAGATTGATTTAATATCTATAAATGAACAGTATGAATCTGTAAAAGCTACAGTTTCAGAAAACATTTTGTCTAACAAAATCAACCTGTCATTTAATATCGAAGAAACTGAACGTTTCATGGTAGAAAGAATTAATATCTATGGAAACAATGTAACAAGAGAAAATGTTATTAGAAATCAATTGATAATAGACGAAGGTGATCCTTATAATGAGATTTTGGCAAAAAAAAGTATTAATGAAATTAAATCTTTAAATTTTTTTAGTGATGTTTCTACTCAAGTTGTAGATGGCGAGGACTCCAATTCAAAAATTATTAATATTACAGTTGAAGAAAAACCAACAGGTGAAATTACAGCAGGAGCGGGATTTGGTACTTCTGGTGAAGTTATAGAATTTTCTGTAAAAGAAAATAATTACTTAGGAAAAGGTATAGGTGTTGATACAGCAATTTCACTAAGTAGTGAAAGTATAGTAGGTAAATTGAATGTTAACAATCGAAACTATAATAATTCAGATAAATCAATAAGTTTTGGTTTGCAAGCACTTGAAACAGATAAATTAAAAAATTTTGGATATAAGTCAAAAAAAATAGGCGGTTCTATAGGAACGGATTTTGAGTACCTTGAAGATTTCAATTTAGGTGTATCAACATCATTATTTGTTGAGAATATTGAAACAGATAATAACGCTTCTGCTAGACAAAAAAAACAAAAAGGTGATTATTTTGATACATATTTAGATTTACAATTTAATTACGATAAGAGAAATCAAAGATTTAAAACAACTGATGGTTTTAGAAGTTTTTATTCTATAGGTTTACCAGTAATTAGTGAGAATAACACTGTAAAAAATTATTATAATTATAAAATATTTTCTGAATTGTACGAAGAAAATATTTCTACTCTATCTCTATCATTGAGTTCATCTCATTCTATCACTGGTGATGATATTAAATTATCTGAGAGATTATATATCCCACAAAGGAAATTGAGAGGTTTTGAAAGAGGAAAATTAGGACCTAAAGATGGAAATGATTTTATTGGTGGAAATTACTATGCAATTTTAAATATGACTTCTACTCTTCCACAAGTATTTCCAAACGCACAAAACGTTGATTTTTTAACTTTTTTAGATGTAGCTAATCTATGGGGTGTTGATGATGAAACTTTAGATGATGGTAGTGAGTTAAGAAGTTCTATTGGATTAGGTGTTGAATGGTTTACCCCAGTTGGTCCTCTAAGTTTTTCTTTAGCATCGCCTATTACAAAAAGCTCAACAGATAAAACTGAAACATTTAGATTTAACCTTGGTACAACATTTTAATGAAATTACCAAAATTTATTTTTGTGTTTTTTTTGTATTTTTTTTTTAACATAAATATAGCTAACAGTAATACCTCAACAGTATTTATAGATATTGACTTTATACTCAACAATTCTATTTTAGGTAAACAAATTTTACTAGATCTAGACGAGTTAAATAAACAAAACATAGATAATATTAAAGAGAAAGAAAATACATTAAAAATTAAAAGGGATAAAATTAATTCACAAAAAAATATTTTATCAAAAGAACAAATTGAAAAAGAAATTGTTTTATTGAATGAAGAGTTTAAAAAGTATAATATTGAAAAAAATAATCTATTAAATGATTTTAAAAACAAAAAAAAACAAAAATTAGATAATTTTCTAAAAAAAATTAACCCATTGATACAAGAATATATGAAAAAAAATTCAATTGATATTATATTAGATCAACGCCAAATTTTTATTGGAAATGTAAACAAAGATATAACAGAAAAAATTTTAACAATTGTTAATCAAAAATTCTCAAATAATGGATAAACTTAATAAAGATCAAATAAGAGATTTGCTACCTCATAGAGAGCCAATGTTATTGATTGATGAGTTATATGACATAGAAAAACTAAAATCAGCTACGGCTTTAGTAAAAGTTAGAAAAGATAGTTTTTTTGTACAAGGTCATTTCCCTGAGCAGCCTGTTATGCCAGGTGTATTAATAGTCGAGTCTTTTGGGCAAGCCGCTGCTGCTCTAACCGCTAATGGTTTAGATAAATCCACTTATGAAAATAAATTAGTTTTTTTAATGGGTGTAGAAAAAGCAAGATTTAGAAACCCGGTCATTCCAGATTGTGAGCTTATTCTAAAAATTGAAGCAATAAGATCTCATAGTAGAGTGTGGAAATATAAGGGTGAAGCTTTTGTAAATGATATAAAAATGGCAGATGCAATTTGGTCTGCTACAATAGTAGATAAGAAATAAATAGCAATAATTATTGATAACTCATTTTAAATTGCTTTGATAAAAGCAATTATGTTTAATCCTTTTTTTAAAAATCATGGACCAATAAAAATTTCTGAGATTATTAAGTTACTGAATATAAATATTAACAATAAATATGAAGATAAAGAAATTCAAGATATCAAAGATCTATCTTCAGCTAATAATAATGATATAACTTTTTTTCATTCAAAAAAATATAAAGATGTTGCAAAAAATACTAAAGCATCTTTTTGTTTGACCATAGATGCTTTAAAAACCTTTTTACCCAAAAGTTGTTTGGCTTTAGTTGTAGAAAATGTCCTAGTTTCCACTTCAAAAATTACGTCTATTTTTTATCCAGATTCTATAAATGATAATTTTGATGATAATATTATATCAATCAGTGACACTAATTTTAAAGACAAAGTTAGTTTTGGCGAAAATGTTTTAATTGGCAAAAATGTTTCTATAGGCAACAATTGTAAAATTGGACATAATACAATTATAGAAAAAAATGTTATTATCGGTGATGATTGTTCTATTGGATCAAATAGCATTATTAGAAACACTTTAGTTAAAAATAATGTAAGAATTTTAGATAATTGTGTAATTGGCAAGCATGGTTTTGGATTTTTTCCAATTAAGAATAAAAATTTAAGATATCCTCACATAGGAATAGTTTTAATTGAGGATAATTGTGAAATTGGATGCAGCGCAACTATTGATAGAGGCTCAATGTCTAATACAATAATAGGTAAAAACACCTATTTAGATAATCAAATACATATAGCTCATAATGTAAAAATAGGAGAAAATTCTATTATAGCTGGTCAAGTGGGTATAGCTGGAAGTTCTATAATCGGTAACAATGTTAAAATAGGTGGCCAAGCTGGAATATCGGGCCATCTTAAAATTGGAAACAATGTAGAAATAGGTGGTGGTTCTGGAGTAATTAGAGATATTCCAGACAACACAAAAGTGATGGGTTATCCAGCAAAAAATATTAGAGAATTTTTAAGAGTTAATAAATGATAGATAAAACAGCTATAATTGACTCAAATGCTAAGATTTCTAAAAATGTAAAAATTGGTCCTTATACAGTTATTGGTCCCAATGTTGAAATAGATGAAGAAACTGAAATTCAATCTCATGTTAATATTACTGGAAATACTAAAATTGGAAAAAATAATAAAATTTATCCGTTTGCCTCAATAGGAAATGATCCTCAAGATTTAAAATTTCAAGGTGAAGAAACAAAACTAGAAATTGGTAATAATAATAAAATTAGAGAATATGTTACAATTAATCCTGGAACAAAAGGTGGTGGTGGATTAACAAAAGTTGGTAACAACTGTTTGTTTATGGTTTCAGCACATATTGCTCATGATTGTTTTGTTGGAGATAATGTAATTTTAGCTAACAATGTACCGTTAGGAGGTCACGCACATATAGACGATAATGCTATTATTGGTGGTAATTCAGCTGTTCAGCAATTTACCAGAGTAGGTAAATCTGCAATGATTGGAGGTATGTGTGGTGTAGTTAGAGATATAATTCCATATGGAATAGCACATGGCAACAGAAGTGTTTTACAGGGACTTAATTTAATTGGTTTAAGAAGAAAAAATATTTCAAATAAAGAAATAATGATTTTAAGTGATGCTTATAAAGAAATTTTTAAAAATGAAAATTTAACAGAGAATTTGAATAATTTATCAAAAAGTTTTATGAGTAATGAACTAGTGGCAGAAGTTGTTGGATTTATAGAAAAAGATAAGAAAAGACCAATTTGTACTCCATTTTCAAAATAAAATGATAGGTTTGTTTTTAGGTGACACTGATTTTTCAGATATAGTTCTAAGTAAAGTTAAGAAATTAAAAAAAAATTATTTTATAATTGATTTTTCAAAAAATAATAAATTTAAAAAAGATAAAAATTCATTCAGAATAAGTATTGGAAAATTCGGAACAATAATAAATATAATTAAACAAAAAAAATGTAAGAAAGTTTTGTTCGCAGGTAAAATTTCAAAACCAAATTTTTCTTCTTTAAGATTAGATTTAAAAGGGATTTATTATATGCCAAGTGTAATAAGAGCAGCCAAAATAGGTGATGCCGCTATCATTAAATCAATTATAAAAATTTTAAATAATGAAGGAATTAAAGTTATAAGCTCTATATTTTTTAATCCAGAATTATCTTTAAGGAGAGGAAATTACAGTAAATTTAAACCAAATAAACTGGATATAATTTCAATTAAAAAAAGTAAAGCTTATTTTAACAAAACAAAAAGTTTAGACCATGTTCAGGCCATAGTTGTTAAAGATGGTAAAATTTTAGCTAAAGAAGGAAGAGAGGGAACAAAAAAAATGCTATCAGAATTGAAGAAAAATTCAGATGGAATTTTAATAAAACTCCCAAAAAAGAAACAAGATTTAAGAATGGACTTACCAACAGTTGGTCTACAAACTTTTAAAGATATTAAAAAGTATGGATTAAGGGGTGTCGTTTTACAATCTAAAAAGAATATTTTTCTAGATAAAATCAAATGCATTAAATTTGCTAATAAGAATAAGATATTTATCAATATTATATGAAAAAAATATTCATACTCACAGGTGAGCCTTCTGGAGATAAATTAGCTTCAACGGTTATTTCAAAGTTAAAATCTCAAAATCCTAATATTGAATATTCATCTGTTGGTGGAAATCATTTAAAAAAATTAGGAATTGAAAGTATTTTTAATTTAAATGAAATAACTTATCTAGGTTTTACGAGTATTTTATTAAATATATTTAAAATTAGAAATAAAATTAACTACACTGTTAATGAAATAATAAAATTTAATCCTGATATATTATTTTCTGTTGATAGCCCTGATTTTACTATGCGTGTCGCCGAAAGAGTTAAAAAAATTAACAATAATATTAAAATAATACATTATGTAGCTCCACAAGTTTGGATATGGCGAAAAAATAGAGTGAAAAAAATTAAAAAATATATCGATCATATTCTTCTATTATTTGACTTTGAAAAAAAATATTTTGATGAAGAAAATATTAAAAATACTTTCGTTGGACACCCATTAATTGCGAATAATCAAGATAATAAAAAAATTATTGAAAATATAATTCCTAAAGATAAAAAAATTATATCAATTTTCCCTGGAAGTAGAAAATCTGAAACAGACGTATTATTAAATATTTTAATTGATTTTATAAAACTAATGAACAAAAGACATAATGATTTTTATTTTTACTTTCATGCAACTGATGAAAATAAAAATTTAATTTTGTCAGAAATTAAAAAATTTAATATTGAAAATGTAGATGTGGTTTCAGATGAAGGTATTAAATCTAAAATTTTATCTAATTCAATTTTTGCTGTATCTAAATCTGGTACAGTTTCACTGCAAATTTCGAGCTCAAATATACCTTCTATAATTATTTATAAACTCAGTTTTATAAATTTTATGATATTTAAAATGTTAATCAATGTTAAATTTGCAAATATAATTAATATTATCAATAATCGTGAAGTCATTCCTGAATTATTACAAAGTGAATGTAATGCTGATGAAATTTATAGATCTGTAATTTATCTTTTAAAAAACCCTGACCTTATCAAAAAACAATTATCTGATTGTTCAAAAACATTAGAAGGAATTAGATCTAAAACTTCTTCATCTGAAGAGGCTTGTTTAGTTTTAAGAAATTATCTTAGTTAGTCTTTTTAAAACTTCTTCTTTACCAAGAGCTATAACTATATCATATAATCCAGGACCAAATTTTGATCCTGTTAAACCAATTCGTATAGGCTGACCGACACCTTTAAAATTTGTATCATTTATTTTTATTAAATTATTTACTACAGGCTCTAAATTCTCCTTATTTATTTTTGAAATAGATGATAATTCTTTAATAAATTCTGAAATAATTTTTTTTGCTTTATCATCTATTAATTTAATATCCTCCTCATTGAAGTTAACTTCATCATTTATGATGAATTTTGAATTATTGTAAATATCTTCTAATGTTTTAGCCTTATTTTTTAAAAATGATAATGAGGATTTAACTTTTGTTTCTTTGTCATTTTTAATTTCTTCTTTATAAATTTTACAATATTCATCTAGACATTGATAAAGATCGTTCTCATCGATTGTTTTTATGTAATGCTCATTCATTGATAATATTCTACTCATATCTAGTTTTGATGGTGATTTTCCAATACCTGCTAAATTAAAGTGTTCAATGCTCTCTTCTAGAGTAAATATTTCTTTATCTTGATATGACCATCCTAATCTAAGTAAATAATTTCTTAATGCATCAGGCATTATTCCTATTTTTGAGTAATCATCCAAAGTTGAGGCATTATCTCTTTTTGAAAGTTTTTTACCTTCAATAGTATGAATTAGTGGAATATGTGCAAATTCTGGAACATCCCAACCCATTGCTTGGTATATTTGTATTTGTTTAAAAGTATTTATCTTATGATCATCTCCCCTAATTATATGTGTCATTCCCATTTGATGATCGTCAACAGTTGCAGAAAGATTATAGGTTGGTGTTCCATCGTTTCTTAAAATTATAAAATCTTCTATTGTATTATTTTCAATTTCAACATCTCCTTGAACTAAATCATTAAGTTTAGAATTTCCCTCTATTTTACTTTTAAATCTAATTACGGGTTTAATATCTTTAGGAGCATCTTTTTCATCAGCATCTCTCCATTTTCTATTATAAATATATGGCATCTTTTTTTGCCTAGCTCTTTTTTTTTGTTCCTCTATCTCTTCAGCAGAGCAGTAGCATTTATATGCGTTGCCTTTTTTTAATAATTGATTAGCAATTTTAATATGATCTTCTATTTTTTGTGACTGAATATATTCTTCACCATCATGTTCAATCCCTATCCACTTTAATGATTTAATAATTTGTATTTTGTGTTCCTCTTTTGATCTTTCTTTGTCAGTATCTTCAATTCTTAGATGAAAAGTTCCCTTTTGATTTTTAGAGAACAACCAATTAAATAAGGCAGTTCTAACCCCTCCAATATGCAGAGCTCCAGTAGGGGATGGAGCAAAACGTGTTGCTACTTTAGACATCAATGTTGTTTAGACTATTTTTTTAGAAGTTTCTATATAAAGATACTAAAACTCCTTGAACTTTTACTCTATCAGGTCCAAAAATCTTAGTTTCATAGTTTCTATTAGCACTTTCAAGCGCTACAACTTTACCTTTTTTCCGAATTCTTTTTAACATCGCTTCATGCTCATCTATTAAAGCAACTACGATTTTACCATTATCAGCAGTATCAGTTCTTTTAATAATAACAGTATCTCCTTCATGAATACCTGCGTCTATCATAGAGTCACCTTGAACTTTTAATCCAAAGTAATCACCGTTTTTTTCTAAATTATTTGGTAGTGGAATTCTAGAAACCTCATTTTGTATTGCTTCAACAGGTGTTCCTGCAGCAATTTTTCCAAGTACTGGTACTTCTACTTCATCAGAATCAGTTTGTTCTTCATCTAGTCCACCTTTAATGACACTAGGTGAAAAGCTATTATAAATATCATTGGCAGAAGCTGTCTCTGGTAATTTAATTACCTCTAAAGCTCTTGCTTTGTGAGCTAATCTTTTTATAAAACCTCGTTCTTCTAAAGCACTAATCAACCTGTGAATTCCTGATTTAGATTTTAAATTAAGAGATTGTTTCATCTCCTCATAAGAAGGAGATACACCTGAACTTCTCAACTTCTTGTTGATAAATAAAAGCAAGTTTTTTTGTTTTTTTGTTAGCATAAGAACAAATATCGTACAAATAATGTTCTATAAAAGTTCTTTTAAATTAACAATACTAAAAAAAACTAGTAAAATAAGGCTTTATTTGACTATAAAATTGAAAAAATAGAATTTTTATCTAAGTTTTTTAAAAGTGATTCACCAATCAAAAAAGTGTTAATTGATGTTTTGTTGTTTAGCTCTAATAGCTCTTCTTTATTTTTAATTCCACTTTCAGATATTAAAGGACCTTTGTGATTTTTTACAACATCATAAATATCATAAGTTGTATTTATATCAGTTTTAAGTGTTTTTAAATTTCTATTGTTTATTCCAATTAATGCATCTTTAAAATTTAAAGCTTTTTTTGCTTCTTCTACTGTATGAACTTCAACAATAACCGACATATTATATTTCAAAGCTTCATCATATAATTCAGAAGCAAGATCATCCGAAACCCCAGCTAAAATAATTAAAATAGCATCAGCGCCATAACTTTTTGCCAAAGGTATTTGAAATTTATCGATAAAAAAATCCTTACATAATACAGGTAAATTTATTTTATCTTTTATTTTGCTTATGTGAATTAAATTTCCTAAAAAATAATCTTCTTCAGTTAAAACTGAAAGACAAGTTGCTTTATTATTCAAATAAATTTGAGCAATATCTACAGGATTATAATCATCAATTATTATACCCGCTGAAGGACTTGCTTTTTTAATTTCAGCAATAATTGAGGTTTTATTATTTTTTATATTATTTTCTATTTTCTCTTTAAAATTAATATAGCTATTGTTTTTATTTATTAATTCATCCAAAGTTTTAAGATCTAAGGATTTTTTTAATTTATCAACTTTTTCAATTTTCTTTTGAATGATATTTTGAAGTACATTTTCAGACATTTTGAATTTTTTCTAGATTTAAAAAGGTTTTTCCAGAAAGGATAAATTCTCTTGTGTGATTATAAGCTTCAGAAAAGTCAGAAAATTTTTCTCCAACAATTAAACCCGCTGCAGCATTTAAACAAACTGCTTTTGAAAAATCATTATCTTCACCTTTAAATATTTCAATCATCTTATCAGCATTAAATTTAGCATCATCACCTACTAAATTTTTAAAATTATCCGCATTAACTCCTAAAGCATCTGGATCTATTTTTATTTCAGATATTTGACCATCTTTTAATTGAGTAACATTAGTGATTGCATAAGGAGATATTTCATCCAATCCATCTTCGCTATTTACTATCCAAGCAAATTTTAAATTTAAATTTTTAAGTCCTTCTGCAAATATTTTTAATAATTTTTTATCAAACACACCCACAACTTGTCTCTCTACAAGAGCTGGATTACTTAATGGACCAATCATATTAAAAATAGTTCTTTTTCCAATTTTTTTTCTTACAGGTCCTACAAATTTCATTGCACTATGATAATTTGGTGCAAACATAAAACCAAAATTATTAGTATTAATTTCTTTTTCAATATCCTCAGGCTCTAAATTAATTTTAATTTTAAGAGCTTCTAAAACATCACCAGACCCACATTTTGAAGAAACAGCTTTATTGCCATGTTTAGCAACTTTTGTGCCCATGCTTGCTAAAAGTAGGGCAGAAGCAGTTGAAATGTTAAGGGTATTCATGCCATCACCGCCAGTACCACAAGTATCAATACAATCACTTACATTTACTCTTTTTGACTTTTCTCTAAGAACAAAAACTCCACCAGCTATTTCATCTGAAACTTCACCTTTTTCAGATAGCAAAGTTAAAAAGTCAAAAATTTCATCATCACTGGCTTTTCCTGACATTAATATTTCAAAAGCAGTTTTACTTTCTTCAAAAGTTAAATTTTGTTTATTTTTAAGTTTTTCTAAAATTTGATCCATAAAATTAATTGTTAATAAAGTTTTTAAGAATTTTCATTCCAAAATTTGTTTTAATACTTTCAGGATGGAATTGTACACCATGAATATTAAATTTTTTATGTTGAACACCCATTATAATCCCATCTTCTGTCTCTGCTGTAATCTCTAGCTCTTTTGATAACGTTTTTTTATCAATTATCAAACTATGGTATCTGGTAGCTTCAAATGTATTTGGGAGGTTTTTTAAAATACCAATTTTTTTTGATTTGATTTTACTTGTTTTGCCGTGCATTAACTTTCTAGCTTGAACAATTTTTGATCCAAAAACTTGTCCAATTATCTGATGACCTAAACATACTCCTAAAAAAGGTAATTCTTTGTATAATGATTTCAATATTTTAATACAATTGCCTGATTGATTTGGGTTGCCTGGTCCTGGTGAAATAACAATTTTATCATATTTCTTTTTAATGATTTCTTTAGAATTAATTTTATCATTTCTAACTACATCAACTTTAACATTTAATGAGGAGATATAGTGATACAAATTAAAAGTAAAACTATCGTAATTATCTATTAACAATACTTTCATTATCTTAAAGCATTAATTAAAGCTTTCGCTTTATTAACTGTTTCCTCATATTCATTTTTAGGTTTACTATCTGCAACTATACCTGCACCTGCTTGAACATAAAATTTTTTATTTTTAGCAACTGCAGTTCTTAAGGCTATGCATGTATCAAATTCCCCATTTGCAGAAAAATATCCAATTCCTCCAGCATAAACTTTTCTTTTTGTTGTTTCTAATTCATCTATAATTTCCATAGCTCTAATTTTTGGAGCTCCAGAAACAGTACCTGCTGGAAAACCAGCTAAAAGTGATTTAAATTTTGAAAATTTTTTATTATACTCCCCAACTACATTTGAAACTATATGCATAACATGAGAATATCTCTCAATAATGAAGCTTTCTGTGACTTTTACCGAATTTATCTTTGAGACTTTACCAGCATCATTTCTACCTAAATCAAGCAACATCAAATGCTCTGAAAGTTCTTTTTTATCTTTAAGTAGGTCTATTTCATAAAATAGATCTTCTTTTTTAGTTTTACCCCTTGGTCTAGTTCCTGCAATAGGTCTTACAGTAATTTTATTATCCCTAAGTCTCACAAGTATTTCAGGACTAGCACCAATTATTTGAAAATCCTCAAAATTGAAGAAAAACATAAAAGGAGAGGGGTTTGTTACTCTTAGTTTTTTATAAATGTCTAATGGTTTTTTTGTTAATTTTGCCTCAAATCTTTGGCTTAAAACAACCTGAAAAATATCTCCTAATTTAATATATTTTTTTGCCTTATTAACCATTGATAAAAATTTATTTTTTGAAGTGTTAGATTTCACTTTTATATTTTTTGATTTTTGAATTATTTTTTTATCAATATTCTTAATTGATGACTGAATGAGTAATTTAAACAAATCAGATTTAACTTCTTCATATTTATTTTTATAGTTTTTAATTTTTTCATCTTTAAAAATATTAGATATGTAAAATATTTCTTTTTTTAAATTGTCATGAATGACTAAAGTTCTTGGACGTAGAAGTCTAACATCGGGTAAATTGAGATCATTTTTACAGTTATTTGGAATTTTTTCTATGTATCTGATTGAATCATAAGAAAAATACCCAGAAATTAATGAGCAAATATTAGGTAAATTTTTGGGAGTTTGAAACTTGAAATCTTCAATTATTTTTTCAATTAATTTATCTGGTTTATCGTTTAATTTTCTTTTTTTATTTCTTTGAATTAGATAAGAATTATTATTATTAAATTCCCAAATTTTATCAGGATTTTTACCAAATATTGTATATCTGCCTTTGATTTTACCTTTTTCTACAGACTCAAATATAAAACTATTTTTTTCCTCTAGAAAATTATCAATTAAATTTAATACTTCCTCATCATTTTTTACTTTCTTTTTAGTAAAGATGATTTGATTTTTTTTGCTTCTGTGTCGAAACTTAAAATCTTTGAAGCTTCGATTAATAATCATTTGAAATAATTTTTAACTCTATCAATAGTTTTTTGATTTAATTGAACTTGATATTTATCATTAAGTAATTGATCATACGATTGTAAGATGCTTTTTCTATTATTTGTATTTTGGCTATTTACAAATTTAAGATATTTTTCATCAGTTTTGTTAAATGAATTTTTATTTGTTCCAGTAATTTTTACTAAATAAATTTTATCTTCTTTATTTACTAGAGCAAAAGAATTAACAGGTAACGCATAAAGCATTTTTACTGAATTAATATCAATGAGCTCGTCATCTTCTATAGAATTAATAGAAGAATATTCCTTATTTAATCCTGCCAGTTCTTCAAATTTTGAATTATCAAATTTCTTTTTTTGAATTTCTTCTATAATTTTTCTATTGTAATCAAATTTACCTTTTTGATATATTAACTCAACTATTTCTCCTTTAATGATTTCATCATTTAAATCTGGAGCTCGATCATATTGATTATCAATATTGTAAAGTAAAAAGTTATCACCGTTTTCTATCAAATCTATTTTAGATACTTTCTTAGAATAAATTAGATCTTCATTAACCTGTTTATTAGAGCTAGGTGCAAACTGATTTACCTCAATGATGTCAACATTAATATCTGCTAATATAGTGTCAAATGTACTTCCTTGAGAAATTTTATTTTCAATTGAGTCAATTTCATCAAAAAAATCTTGATTAAATTCTTCTATGCCAATTAGATTTTTTGGATTTAAAATCACATACTTGAAATCTATATATTCTCTTTTTAATTGCTCTTTATTTTCATTAATAAATTCTTGAATTTCAATTGCAGTGTAATCATCTTTTGTTTTATATAGATTTTCCATATCAAAATACTCGATATTCAAGGATTTATTATTTTCTTCAAACTTTTTTTCTATTAAAAAATTTGGTGTTATTGTTCCAGCACCAATAAAATCAAATAAGTGCTTCTGTAATTCTCTATTTTTTAATTGTAATTCAAACATTGCAGCTGACAAGTTGTTGGAGAGTAAAAATTTTTCATATTTAATTCTTTGAAAAGCACCATTTTCATCAAGGAAATTTTTATTTTCTTTAATGTTTTTAAGTATAGTTTTTTCGTTAATTGAAAGATCAAAATCTTTAATTTCTAAATCAATCAATGTAGTTGAAATTAATCCTGATAATAATTCTTCAATAATATTTTTGTCTAAATTATCTCGAATAGCTTCTTGTGAAATTCCACTTTGATTCACATAGTCAATAAAATCCTGGGTTGTTACATTTGTTTTATTTATTTTTGCAATATTGTTTTGATTATTTGTACTAAACCCACCACCAAAACCACCAAAGCCAAAAGCAATGATGATTATGACAATTAACACCAATCCACCAAATTGTTTCCAGCCTAAGTTTTTTAATTTTTCAATCATAGCGTTATAAATTTATTGATCTGTAAAAAACAAATCTATAGATTAAAAAGTCAATTATGACAAATAAATATATGTATTTTGTAGCTAATTGGAAAATGTTTGGTGATTTAAGAACTCTAAATTCACTTGATAAAGTAATAAAGTTTTCAAAAAATTACAAAAAAAATAAGTTAAAAATAGTTTACTGCCCACCAAATACATTAATTCGTCCATTATCGAGAAGACTAAAAAAAACAAAAATAGAGGTTGGTGCCCAAAACTGTCATCACAGCTTTGACTACGGTGCGTACACTGGCCAAGTAAATTCTACTATGCTTAAAAATGTTGGAGCAAAGTATGTTATTTTGGGACACTCAGAAAATAGACAACTAGGTGAGACAGATAATTTAATTAATTTAAAATTAAAAAGTGCAATTAAATCAGGTCTCAAAATTATATTTTGTATAGGTGAAACCTTGAAAGAAAGAAGACAAAAAAAAACTAATCAAATTTTAAAAAGACAAATTGAAAAAGGATTAAAATCGATAAAGAATAAATCCAAAATTATTATAGCCTATGAACCGGTATGGTCTATCGGCACAGGTGTAATTCCAAAAGAAGCTGATTTAAACAAAACTGTTTTATTTATTAAAAGTAGATTTATAAAAAAATATCCTAAAATTTTATATGGCGGATCTGTAAACACTAATAACGTAAGTATTTTAAAAAAAATTCCCAACATTGATGGTTTTTTGATAGGAGGCGCATCACAAATTCCAAAAAAATTTATTGATATAATTAAAAAAACCATTAATTAGACCCACATGGAAACTTTATTATTAGTAATCAACATCATACTTGCAGTAATTTTAGTTCTTTTGGTTTTATTGCAAAAATCAGAAGGAGGCGCTCTTGGTATTGGAGTTTCCCAAGAAAATTTTATGTTATCTAGATCAGCAGGCAGCTTCATGACAAAAGCCACTGCAATCGTAGCAACACTATTTATTATTTGCAGTCTTGCTCTAACAATAATTTCTAGAGCAGAGCTTACTCCTACGGGGTCGGTATTGGATACAGTTGAGGAAAAAACCGAAGACACACCTTCAATTCCAGAAAATAATTAATTAATCCTTTTCAATTCATTTTTTATTCGCTATAAGATACCTCCATGGCGCGATATATTTTTGTCACTGGCGGCGTGGTCTCTTCCCTTGGTAAAGGTCTCTCATCAGCATCTCTAGCATATTTATTACAGTCAAGAGGTTACAAAGTTCGTTTAAGAAAATTAGATCCTTATTTAAACGTGGATCCAGGAACAATGAGTCCCTTTCAACATGGAGAAGTTTTTGTAACTGATGATGGTGCTGAAACAGATTTAGATTTAGGTCACTATGAAAGATTTTCAGGAGTAACTGCAAAGAAAACCGATAACATTACAACAGGAAAAATCTATAGCGATGTTCTTAGAGAAGAAAGAAAAGGTCAGTATTTAGGTAAAACAGTTCAAGTTATTCCTCATATCACAGATAGAATTAAAGAATTTATAAAACACGACACTTCTAAAGAAGATTTTGTAATTTGTGAAATTGGTGGAATAGTAGGAGATATAGAAAGCTTACCATTTGTTGAAGCAATAAGACAATTTTCTAATGATATTGGTAAAAAGAATGCATTATTTATTCATTTAACTTTAGTTCCTTATTTAAAAGCATCAGATGAAATAAAAACAAAACCAACTCAACACTCAGTTAAAGAATTAAGAAGCATTGGTATTCAACCAGATATAATAATTTGTAGATCAGAAAGACCTATACCTTTAGAGCATAGAAAAAAAATATCCTTGTTTTGTAATGTTGATATTAAAAATGTAATTGAAACTGTTGATGTTAAAACTATTTACGAGGCACCGATTAGTTTTGCTAAGGAAAAATTAGATGTTCAAGTTTTAAATTATTTTAAAATAAAATCTAAAAAATCAAACAATTTAACACCTTGGAAAAAAATAACTAAAATTACTCTTAATACTAAAAGGTATGTTAACATTGCAATTATTGGTAAATACGTTGAATTAAAAGATGCGTACAAATCTTTAGATGAAGCACTTACTCATGGAGGAATATCTAATAATCTTAAAGTAAATTTAATTAGAATAGATTCTGAAAAATTAAAAGTTTCAGAAATAAAAAATAAACTTAAAAATGTTTCAGGAATTTTAATTCCAGGTGGATTTGGTAAAAGAGGAACTCAGGGTAAAATTGAAGCAATAAGGTATGCAAGAACAAATAATATTCCATTCCTTGGAATTTGTTATGGTATGCAAATGGCAATAATTGAATTTGCTAGAAATCAATTAAAAATAAAAAAAGCAACCTCTTCTGAATTTGACAAAGGCGGTGTTCATATTATTGGCTTGATGCATGAATGGGAAAAAAGTGGCAGAAAAATTAAAGGGACTAATAAAGACTTAGGTGGCACCATGAGACTTGGTTCTTATGATGCAATCTTAAAAGATAAGTCTAAAATTAGAGATATTTATAAATCTAGATTAATTAAAGAGAGACATAGACATAGATATGAAGTGGATATTTCATATAAAGAAAAATTTGAGAAGAAAGGATTAATATTTTCAGGCTTATCTCCAGATCATAAGCTTCCAGAGATAATTGAACTTAAAAATCATCCATGGTTCATAGGAGTTCAGTTTCATCCTGAATTTAAATCTAGACCTTTGAACCCACATCCTTTATTCTCTTCTTTTATCAAAGCAGCAAAAAATCATAGATGAGTGCGATTAAAGTAAATTGTGAAAATATAGAAATTTCAAACAATAATAAGATTTGTATTATTGCAGGTCCTTGTCAGTTAGAGACAGAACAACATGCAATGGATATGGCTGGAAAAATTAAGGAAATTACTTCAAAATTTGGCCTTGGATTTATTTACAAAACCTCATTTGATAAAGCGAACAGAACTAGTTTAAAAGGCAAAAGAGGAGCAGGGTTAGATGCATCACTTCCTGTATTTGATAAAATTAAAAAGGAGCTGAAAGTTCCTATTTTAACAGACATACACAATGCTGAACAATGTGAAATTGTTTCAAAACATGTTGATGTTTTACAAATCCCAGCTTTTCTATGTCGACAAACAGACTTATTAATTGCTGCGGCTAAAACAAATAAAATTATTAATGTAAAAAAAGGTCAGTTCCTAGCACCTTGGGATATGGTGAATGTAACTAAAAAAATTTCAGACTCTGGAAATAAAAACATCCTGGTCACAGAAAGAGGTGCAAGTTTTGGATACAACACTTTAGTCTCTGACATGAGATCATTACCTATAATGGCAAAGAATGGTTATCCAGTAATTTTTGATGCAACTCATTCTGTTCAACAACCAGGTGGCCAAGGAGAATCCTCTGGTGGTCAAAGAGAATTTGTTGAATATTTAGCAAGAGCTGCAGTTGCGGTTGGAGTTGCTGGCGTATTTATTGAAACGCATCAAGATCCTGACAATGCTCCGTCTGATGGACCAAACATGGTACCATTGAATAAATTAGAGAATCTATTAAAACAATTAAACGATATAGATAATCTAATTAAAAAATAGTGAGCAAAATTTTAAAAGTAAAAGCACGTCAAGTTTTTGACAGTAGAGGAAATCCAACAGTAGAGGCTGAGGTTTATATAAAAAATAATAGTGCATCCGCTATTTGTCCTTCAGGTGCTTCTACTGGAACTTTTGAAGCTTTTGAAAAAAGAGATAAAAATAACAAACGGTATTTAGGAAAGAGTGTTTTAAGTGCAGTTAACTTAGTCAACACAAAGATTTCAAAAAAATTAAAAGGACAAAGTATTCACAACCAAGAAAGAATTGATGCTTTGTTAATTAACTTAGATGGTACAAGACAAAAAACTAATTTAGGAGCTAATGCGATGTTAGCTGTTTCTATGGCTGTTAAAAAATTGTCTGCAAAAGCAAAAAAATTACCTTTGTATAAAACTTTTTCTCAAAAAAATAACTTCCAATTACCTTATCCATTAATGAACATAATTAATGGTGGAGCACATGCAAATAATGGTCTTAGAATTCAGGAGTTTATGATCAGACCTGATCGAGCAAAAAGTTTTTCTGAGGCGATGCGGATTTGTTTTGTTGTCATTAAAAACTTAAGTAAATTAATTAAAGATAAAGGTTTATCAACTTCAGTAGGTGATGAAGGTGGGTTTGCACCCATGATCAGTAGTAATAATCAAGCTTTAGATTTAATTGTGAGTGCAATTAAAAAATCAGGATTTGTTAATGGTAAAGATGTTTCTATTTGTCTTGATGTGGCAGCTAATGAATTATATAAAAAAAAAAAATACTCTATTCATTCTAAAAGTTATATTTCAGTAGATAAATCCATTAAAGAATATCAAAAAATTATAAAAAAATATAAAATTAAGTCTATTGAAGATCCATTTGCTGAAAATGATTGGTTAGCATGGAATAAATTAATGAAATCAATAAAAAAAGTTCAGATTGTTGGAGATGATTTGTATGTAACAAATCTTGAAAGATTAAAGAAAGGTTTCTTGAATATTTCTTCAAATTCTATCTTGATCAAGCTAAATCAAATTGGCACTGTTTCAGAAACGTTAGATGTAATTAAATTTGCTCAAACAATTGGATATAAAACAATTATATCTCATCGATCAGGTGATAGTGAGGATACGTTTATTGCTGATTTAGCAGTAGGCACTAATTCAAATCAAATTAAAACTGGATCCCTAGCTAGATCTGAAAGGGTTGCAAAATATAATCAATTAATCCGTATTGAAGAAGAACTTGGAAAAAAAGCGAGGATGAATAAGATCAATTAATGCTTCGATTAATAAAAAAAAATTATTTTTTATTAATATCTGTTTTTCTTATTTTTTATTTTGGTTTCAACTTAGTATCTGGAGAAAGAGGCCTTTTTTCGTATATAGAAAAAAAGGAACTTTTGTCTAACTTGAAAAAAGAAGAATTAACCCTAACTAATAAAATAGAAGATATGGATCATAAAAATTCACTTCTAAGTACTAATTTGGATCTTGATTATATTGAGACTTTAATTAGAGAACGATTTTTATTTGGTAAAAAAAATGAGACAATTTATATAATTAAAAAAGATGAAAAGTAGACATCCAGAAAAAGAAAACAAACCGGTTAATCCAATTAAAAAAAAACCAGAATGGATTAGATCAAAACTTACAAATAGTAAGGAATTTTTTTTAACTAAAACAATAGTAAATAACAATAATCTTGTAACTGTTTGTCAGGAAGCAAACTGTCCTAATATAACTGAATGTTGGAGTAAGCGACATGCAACTTTTATGATTATGGGAGACACTTGTACAAGAGCTTGTGCTTTTTGTGATGTTAAAACTGGCGTACCTGGAAAATTAGATCAACTTGAACCAGTTAAGATTGCAAAAGCAGTAAAAAAATTAAATTTAAAACATGTTGTAATTACCTCAGTCGACAGAGATGATTTAGATGATGGTGGATCAGAACATTTTTTTGAAGTGATTAATCAAACTAGAAAATCAAATCCAAATACTACTATTGAAGTTCTTACACCTGATTTTTTAAGAAAAGGAAATGCTTATAAAAAAGTTTTAGATGCTAAACCAGATGTTTTTAATCATAATATTGAAACTGTCCCTAGTCTTTATTTAAAAGTTCGACCTGGATCTAGATATTTTGCATCTTTAGAACTTTTAAAAAATGCAAAAAAAGTTAATAAAAATATTTTTACTAAATCAGGAATAATGGTTGGCTTAGGTGAGACAAGAGATGAAATTTTACAAGTCATGGATGATTTAAGAGCTGCAGATGTTGATTTCATAACGATCGGTCAATATTTACAACCTTCAACTAAACATTATCCATTAGACCGATATTATACACCAAAAGAATTTGAAGATTTAGGAACAATTGCAAAAGCCAAAGGATTTTTGTTAGTATCTTCATCTCCTTTAACTAGATCTTCATATCATGCGGATGAAGATTTTGCGAAACTTCAACAAAATAGATTAAAAAATAATTAATGCCAAAAGCATCAGTTAAGCGATTAATTGATAACAGAAAAGATAAGCTAATTGAGTTTGTTTTAGATATTGAAAAATACCCAGAATTTATTCCTTTCTGCGATAATTCAAAAGTTTATGAGAGAATTGATAATGGACCCACAATAAATATAATTGCGGATCTTACAATAGGTAAGGGGCCGTTTAAGGATACATTTAAAAGTGACGTTAAATTAAATAAAAAAAATGATCATATTCATGTTGTTAATTTAGGTGGACCATTAAACCATTTAGAAAATAATTGGAAATTTATTGAAGTAGGAAATGATGCTGATGGTTACAAAACAGAAGTTTTATTTGATATTGATTTTGAAATCGAAAATAAGTTTTTAAACATTTTAATGACTAAATCTTTTCAATTTGGCTTGGAAAAGATAGCAGACGCGTTTCAAAAAAGAGCTGAAAGTATTAAATAATTTTACTGATTATCTTAATTACAGTACGAACCGTTGATTTTTGAATTGAATTTCGATTTTTTGATTTAAATTTATTTTCTTTGATAAGCAAAGTTGCACCTTTTTTGACACCAATATAAACAAGACCAACCGGTTTTTCTTTTGATCCACCACCTGGACCAGCAATTCCTGTTATCGACACGTTGATTTTGCTCTTTGAAATTTTAGATAAATTTTGAACCATTGCCTTACAACACTCATTGCTTACCGCACCATATTTTTTAATAATATTTTTATTAACTTTTAATATCTTTATTTTAGCTTGATTAGAGTAAGTGGTCAGACCCATTTGAAAGTATTTTGATGAATTAGCTAATTTGGTAAAATTATAAGCCAGTAATCCACCTGTACAAGACTCAGCTAAGGATATAGTTAATTTTTTTTTAATTAATTTTTTATGAAGTAATTGAATACTCATTAGAATTTTAAGCTTATTAAATATATTAATATCATTGAATATAATCCTGCCATTATATCATCCATAATTATCCCAAAATAGTTCTTAAAGTTTTTATCAAAATAACTTACTGGAAAAGGTTTTAGGATGTCAAAAAATCTAAAAAAGACAAAAGATAAAATATAATAAATTTCAATGGAAATACTTATTTGATTAGTTTGATTTAAATATAACAATAAAATTAAAGGCATGGATTGACCTAAAACTTCATCAATTACTATTTGTCTTGGATCTTTATTTTTAAATTCAGATTCTGAGTCTTTTACGGCATAAAATGAATAAAAGAACAAAAGTATAAAAAAAATAATTGAAAATTTTAGGTCTGTGTAACCTAAAATTTCATAAGCAATATAAATAAAAACAGTCGTTACGGCAGAAGTTACAGTTCCAGGAATTTTGGTTAAATATCCATAACCAAAGAAAGTTGATAACAAAACATTTATTTTTTTCATTGTGTAATAGAGCAAATAACTTCACAAGCTATTGCTTTTTCCTTTCCGATTAATCCAAGTTTTTCTACTGTTTTACCTTTTAGATTAATTAATTCTTTATCAATATTTAATAAATTAGATAGAGATTTGATTATTTTATCACGATGCTTTGAAACTTTTGGTTGTTCACATATTAAATTTATATCTAAATTATTTATATAAAAATTATTATTATTTAATATTTCAACAATAGGCTTAAGCATTTTATGGGATCTAATATTTTTATATCTTTTTTGATTATCCGGAAAAAAGGTCCCAATATCTTTTTTTCTCATAGCCCCAAGAAGAGAATCGATTATTGAATGAATAATCACATCTCCATCTGAGTGTCCCTTAAGTCCTGAGTGATAAGGGATTTTAACACCACCTAAAAAAAGTTTTTTGCCTCTTATTAATCTATGAATGTCAAAACCTATACCAAAATAAGTTTTATTAGTTTCTATATCTTCTTTAAAAGTAATTTTATTGTTTAAATTTTCTCCTTTAATAAATTTAATTTTTAGATTGTTTTCAATAAATAATGTTGCTTCATCAGTAATTTTATCTTTTTGTTTATTTGAAAGATTATATAAATCTTTAAATTTAAAAGCTTGAGGAGTTTGAGTTAAAATTGAATTATTTCTATTTAAGTTAAAAAGTTGGTTTTTTATTTTGTATTTAATAGAATCTTTTGAATTTATAGAAGGTATTACTGCTTTGTTGTTTTTAAGTGATTTAATTAGATTTTTTAAAAGCTTAATAGTGAAGTTTGGTCTTGCAGCATCGTGAATTAGAACATTATTAGGTTTAAATTTTTTTATATATTTTAAGGCTATTAAAGAAGAATCAGATCTTTCTTTACCACCTTTAATAATTGATACATTTTTAGGAAATTTTTCTTTAATACTTTTTTTACTATTTATGACCAATATAATTTTTTTAAACAGCTTTGATTTAATTGCTTTTTCTAATGAATGTTTAAAAAGTGCCTTGTTTTTATAAATATTGAATTGCTTTGGTTTTTTTGAATTAAATCTTTTGCTTTGTCCTGATGCTAGTATTATAAAATAATTATTCATTTATATGGTAGTTTTTATATTCAAATGTACGAATTTATTAAAAAAAATATATATCTAATAATATTATTTATTATCACATTATCGATAGGTTTTTTAACCTTTTTAACTTTTATTGATAAAGGATTTATTGAATTATCAGATCAAAATTTACAAATTTTATTAGTTCTAAACATTGTTCTTTTAATATCACTTTTTATTTTTATTTTTATTGAGATCAAGAGAGCTATTAAAAATGATATCGATAAAGATGGTTTAAAATCTAATAAAAAATATATTACTTACTTTGGTTTATTTACTTTAATTCCATCAATATTGATTTCAATATTTTCACTCTTTTTATTTTCTTTTGCTTTAGAGAAATATTTTGACAAAAAAGTAACTACAGTTGTTAATAACTCTTATGAACTAGCAAGGAATTATGTTGAAGAAATAAGAAATAAAATTCAATCTGATATCGTTTTAATAGCTTTTGATACGAATAAAAGTAAAAAATTTTTAAATGATAATCAAAATGAATATAAAAGATTTTTAGATACTCAGAAAATAATAAGAAATGTCGATGAAATTCACATTATTGATATTAATAAAAAACTAATTTTTACCTCTTTAAATGATGATCAACCTTATATTCCACCTGTTGATAGGGCTTTAAATTTAGTTTTAGATGACGATCGTCCATTAAAAATCATTAATGCACCAGAAAATATTTCTGCAGCAATAATGCGGCTCCAAAATTTTGAAGATAGATTTTTGTATGTAGTCAAATATCTAGACAAAGATATCTCTAGATATTTAACAGAGTCTCAAGAAGCTATTAATTTTTACTATACCGTTGAAGAAAAAAGCACTGGAATTAAAATCTCATTTGCTATTATTTATATTATAGTTGTCAGTGTTTTATTATTCGTCTCGATATCTATCGCGATCAGATTTTCATCAAGGTTTTTTAGATCTATCAATAACTTAATCCTCGCTTCGACGTCCATTGGGCAAGGAAATTTTAATGCAAAAGTCCCTGAAGTCAAAACTGATAAAGATTTAGAAACTTTAAACAAAAATTTCAATTTAATGATAGATAGGTTGAAAAGCCAACAAGAGAAACTAATTATTAATGAAAGACATGAGGCATGGGGAAGTTTGGCTAGGAAACTTGCTCATGAAATTAAAAATCCTCTTACACCAATTCAATTAACTATAGATAGATTAAAAAATAAATATTCTAAACAATTAGAAGAAAATGAAACTGAAAATTTTAAAGAAAATTTAAAAATTATAAATAACCAAATAAAACAAATTGAAAAACTGGTTAATGAATTTTCTGACTTTGCAAGAATGCCTAAACCAATTTTTAGAGAAAATAATTTAGTAAATATAATTCATGAAAATATAAATTTGCTAAAAGAATTAGACAATTCTATAGACATCACTTTTAAAAAAGATTTCGAAAAAATAATGTTAGAGAGTGATAAAGAGCAAATAAGTAGAGTATTTTTAAATTTGATTAAAAATTCAATTGAAAGTATTAATCAAAAAGCTAAAAATAATAGCAATTTCAGTAAAAAAATTGCTATTGAACTTACTGAAGGTGATAGCCACATAAAAGTAACACTAGAGGATAATGGTGAAGGTTTTGGTAAACTAAAAAATAATATTAAAGATATACTAAATCCTTATTTCACAACTAAGAAAAATGGAACCGGTTTAGGATTATCAATAGTTAATAAAATAATTAATGATCACAATGGAAAAATAGACTTTATTCCGACTCAAAATGGTGCAAAAATTAATATTTTATTTTTAAAAGAATAATGAGTGAAGAAATTTTAATTGTAGACGATAACGCTGATATTAGAAATATAATTAATGAATTAATTATTGATGCTGGTTATAAAACTAGATTAGCTGCAAATTATAATCAAGCACTTGCTGAAATAGATAAAAAATTACCGGATGTGGCAATTCTTGATGTTAAATTAGACAAGGGGGACAATGACGGTATTGAGCTTCTTTCACATATTAAATCTAAAAATAAAGATATACCCGTTATAATTATTTCTGGACATGCAAACATTGAAATGGCAGTCAAATCTTTACAGCATGGAGCATTTGAATTTATAGAAAAACCATTTGATCAAGAAAGATTACTTAATTTTGTTAAAAGAGCAGTTGAAAATTTCAATTTAAAAAAACAAAATAGGGAATATGAAAGTAAATTATTTTCATCCTATGAATTAATAGGAAACAGCAAAAATATAATTAATATAATTGATCAAATTAAAAAAATATCAGTTACTGAAAGTAGAGTTTTTATAAATGGTCCTTCAGGTTCAGGAAAAGAATTGATTGCTAGAAAAATTCATAAAACTTCTTTAAGAAGTAAAAAACCATTTATTGTCCTAAATGGTGCTTTACTAGATATTAACAAGTATGAATTAGAATTATTTGGTGAAGAAAAAGAAAATGGTTCTATCTCATATGGCGCCTTAGAGAAAGCTAATAAAGGTACACTTTTAATTGATCAAGTATCAGAAATACCATTGGATATACAGTCTAAAATACTAAGAGTTTTAACTGATCAAAAATTTAAAAGAGTTAATGGAAGTAATGATGTAAGCGTCGATGTAAGATTAATTTGTTCATCAAGTAAAGATTTAAAAAAAGAAATCGAAATTGGAAATTTTAGAGAAGATTTGTTTCATAGAATAAATGTTTTTGAAATAAGTATTGAGCCTTTAAATCAAAGAATTTCAGATATACCTTTGTTAATTAAATATTTTTCAAAAAAAATATCTGAAAATTATAATATAAAAGAATTAGATATAGATGAAAATAACAGCTACATACTTAATCATAATTGGCATGGTAATGTTAGAGAGTTAAGAAATTTGATTGAGAGAATAGCAATATTACAACCTGACACTAAGGATAAAATTTCAAATATTATCAAGGAATCTTTAAAAAATACAAATTTTGATGATCAGTTGGCTGAAAATAGCCTTTCTGTGCCATTAAAAGAAGCTAGAGAAAAATTTGAAAAGGAGTATTTAACTATTCAACTGAAAAAGTTTAATGGAAATATTTCAAAAACAGCAAATTTTGTTGGAATGGAAAGAAGTGCATTACATAGAAAATTAAAAGGTTTAGGCATCAAAGAATTTAATTAGATGAATATAATCATTTGTGGAGCTGGAAGAGTAGGGTTCACTATAGCTAAACAGTTAAGTGAACAAGGTCATTCTATAACTGTTATTGATCCGTCTAGTGAAGATATTCAAAAAATTGATGATGCTTTGGACGTTAAAGCTATAGTAGGAAAAGGGACCTATCCCTCAATACTAGAAAAAGCTAATGCTGCAGAGACTGACATGATTATAGCAGTCACCAGAAATGACGAAATTAATATGCTTATTTGTCAAATCGCTTTTTCAATTTTTAAAATTCCAAAAAAAATAGCAAGAATAAGATCTCAAGATTACTTAAATCCAAAATTTACTAGAGTATACAATAAAGAAAATTTACCAATTGATGTAATTATTTCACCAGAAATTGAAATAGCAAAATCTATACAAAGAAAACTTGAGGCACCTGGAGCGCTGGATAGTGTTCCATTTGCTGATAATAAAATCAGATTATTAGAGATATTAATTAATGAAAATTGTAAATTAATTAACATCAAGCTTAATGATTTGACAAAAAAACATCCAAATTTAGATGCAAATATTATAGGAATTATAAGAGACGATAAATTTATAATTCCAAAAAAAAATGATGATGTAAAAAAAAATGATAAAATTTATGTTATAATAAATTCATCACAAATGTCAGATACTTTAGAAGTTTTTGGACATGATGAAAAAGTATCTAAAAATATTTTAATTGTAGGTGGTGGTAACATAGGTTTTAATTTAGCTAAGAACATTGAAGAAACTTTGGACGCAGCAAGAGTTAAAATTATTGAAAAAAATAAAGAGAGAGCTGAGTTTCTTGCCAATGAGTTAAATAATACTATTGTTATTAATGGAGATGCTTTAGATGAAGAGGTTCTTGTAGAGGCTAATTTACAAGAAGCAGAAACAGTTCTTGCTTTAACAAATGATGATGAAGACAATTTGATGGTAAGTGTTCTTGTTGAAAAATTTGCAAAAGATGAAAAAGATGTAGATGACAAAAGAACAATGGCTTTAATTAATAAGCCAAATTATTCCCTGTTACAAAATTCTTTAAAGATTGATGATCTTATAGATCCTCGAATGAATACTGTCTCAAGTATTTTAAAACATATTCATAAAGGTACAATTGAAACCGCTTATACAATTATGAATGGTGAATATGAGGTGATCGAGGCTGAAATTATAGAAACGTCAGAACTTATTAATAAAGAATTAAAAAATTCTAACTTGCCTGATGAAATAAGAATAGGTGCTGTATTAAGAGAAAATAAAGTTATTATACCTCGATCAAATTTTGTTTTTCAAAAAGAGGATAAAGTTGTTTTTTTAGCCAAGAAAGACTCAATTTCAGTAGTAGAAAATATATTTAGAATTAGTTCCATTTAATTGAATGTCGTTTTTTAGAGTAAAATACTTAAGTTTTTTTTTTATAGTAATTTCTTTCTTTTCTTTTTTTAATATTATTTATTCATATTATTTTAATTTATATCTAAACCTAAATACATATTATTTTAGCTTGATTATTTCTGCAGTGATTGGAATAATTTTTTACAAAATTAAAACTGACTCCAAAAAACCCTCAATATTCGAAAAAATATTAACTGTCTTATTGGGATATATTTTAATGCCTTTGATTTTATCGATACCTTTTTATTTAAGTATTTATAATTTATCTTTTTTAAATTCTTTATTCGAAGCTGTCTCTGGATTTACTTCAACAGGTTTTACTGTTTTTGAAAATATTAAACATATCGATCAAGGCTTAATTTTATGGAGATCATCAATACAATGGATAGGTGGTTTGTATTTTTTATACTCTATTATTTTTTTAATTGATATTTATGACGAAAGTTTAAAAAAATCTTTAACTAATTTTTTATCTTTTAATTCCACAGAGATTTTAAAACAATCAATAAAAATTCTTTTACTATACTCAGGGTTAACTATATCAATTTTTATTATTCTAAACATTCTTGGAATTAGATCATTTAATTCTCTGAATTTAGCAATGACGATAATTTCCTCAGGAGGATTTCTACCTGTGAATGAACTTTCATCAATTTTAATAAATGATTTTCAAATAATTCTATTTTCTGTTTTAATGTTGATTTCTTTTTTTAGTATTTTTTTTACATACAATTTAATTTTTTTAAGAAATAAAAATTTAAACTTTTTCTATGAAGACATACATTTATTTTTATATTTAATTATTGTTGTAAGTATATTTTTTGTTTTCTTTAGTTATGATGCCAATTTCATATTCAGTTTTTTATCTTTAGTGAGCAGTATTTCAAATATAGGTATTTCACTTGATGTTGATCAAGCTAACTTGCATTTTATATATATACTACTTGTAATTATTGGTGGCTCCTTTTTTTCTACTAGTTCAGGTTTAAGGTTTTTAAAAATATATTCTTTAACTAAATATTCTATTAATCAAATTCTTTCTTTTAGCAGGCCAAAAAATGTATTTATGAATAAATTAGTTTTTTCTAAAACTAATTTTGATACGAAAGATATAAATAAATATTTTTTAACAATATTAATTTTTGTTATTTCACTTTTTTCTTTAACCATCTTATTGACTTTATCAGATATTCAATTTGAATATTCTTTCAAATTAGCTGTATTAACCTTAATGAACACTGTTAATTCATCTGCTTATGGTGTTTCTGACTTTGATTTTCAAAATTTACACTTTTTAACCAAATATTTTCTCATATTTTTTATGATAATCGGAAGAGTTGAACTTTTATCTTTATTGTTAATTGCTAAAAAATTTCTTTTTAAAAACTAATTTAGTATTATATATATCATTAAATTTTGCGCCCTTAGCTCAGCTGGATAGAGCATCGGTTTTCTAAACCGAGGGTCGGAGGTTCGAATCCTCCAGGGCGCGCCATTAACATTATTACCTCTATTATTGATATAATAATCCTTGACTAAAATACTTATTATTTAAATTAAGAACCTATATTTTGCTTGAAGACTTAATTCTTACATGCTTAAATTAAGAATATTCAAAAGTAATTTTGAATTATTTGTTAACAAATAAAAATAACTAAAAGGAAGAATAATGTTTAAATACTTAAAACAATTAACTTCTTTAGTTGCTATGGTAGCTGTGTTGTTTACTTTTACAACAGAGACTATGGCTGCTAAAAAATCTAAAACACTTAAAAACACTCAAAAGAAGGGTTTTGTAAGATGTGGAGTATCTCAAGGTCTTCCAGGGTTTTCTAATGCTGATGCAGCAGGAAATTGGACTGGTATTGATGTTGACGTATGTAGAGCGGTAGCTGCTGCAGTACTAGGTGATGCAAACAAAGTTAAGTTTACACCCTTAAGTGCTAAAGAAAGATTTACAGCTTTAACTTCTGGTGAGATTGACATCTTATCAAGAAACACAACTTGGACTCTTTCTAGAGATGCTGATATCGGACTTACTTTCGTTGGAGTAAACTTCTACGATGGTCAAGGTTTCATGGTTAGAAAAAGTTCTGGTATTACTTCAACAAGCCAATTCAAAGATGGTATCTCAGCTTGTACAAACATTGGTACAACAACTGAGTTAAACATGAGAGACTTTTTTAACTCTAAAGGAATTTCTTATGAGCCAGTTGCTTTCGAAAAAGCTGATGAAGTCGTAGCTGCTTATGATGCTGGTAGATGTGATACTTACACTACTGATAAATCAGGTTTAGCTGCACAAAGAACTAAAATGTCTAACCCAGATGATCACATTGTATTACCTGAAACTGTTTCTAAAGAGCCTTTAGGACCAGTTGTAAGACAAGGTGACTCTGTTTGGGAAGATATCGTTAGATGGTCTTTAAATGCTATGATCGAAGCAGAAGAGTACGGAATTACTTCTGCTAACGCAGACTCAATGAAAACTTCAGACAACCCAGCTGTAAAAAGATTAGTTGGTGCTGAAGGTGAATTAGGTGCTGCTTTTGGTCTAGACAATGAGTGGAGCTTAAGAATTATCAAGCAAGTTGGTAACTATGGTGAAAGCTACAAAAGAAATATAGCTGACACTGGAATTTTACCTGACAGAGGTCCAAATGAATTATGGACTAAAGGTGGAATTCTTTACGTACCACCTGCAAGATAATTGCATATTTAACTAATTAAAAAGGGCTAGATTTTTCTAGCCCTTTTTTTTATAAGCGTTCAAATGGACCTGAAATTACAAAAAATCATTCCCCAATTAATTACCGTTTTAGTTGTAGTATTAGTTTTTGGATTTTTTACATACAACGCTCAAATCAATATGGAGAACAGAGGTATTGATTTTGGATATGGGTTTCTTTCTCAAGAGTCTTCTTTTGATGTTCAGTTTTCTCTTATTGAATATGATGGGTCACATTCATATTTTAGAGCTTATTTAGTTGGTTTACTTAATACTATTTTAGTTTCTGTAATTGGAATTATTATTGCAACAATTTTAGGTGTTATCGTTGGTGTTGCAAGACTCTCTCCAAATTATTTAATAAATCAATTTGCTGCTTTTTATGTAGAATTTTTTAGGAATATACCGCTACTTTTACAAATATTTTTTTGGTATTTTGCTGCTTTAAGAGCTCTACCATTGCCTCAGGATGCGGATGCAATGTTAGGTGTTTTTTTCTTAACGATTAAAGGTCTGTATGTTCCAGCATTTATTTGGGAAAATCTTAATGTATTTTTATATTCAATAATTGCAGCAATAATTTCAATAGTTGTAATTAGAATTCATGCAAGAAAAGTTCAAGAAACGCAAGGTAAACAGTTACCAGTTTTTTGGATATCAGTAGGTTTAATTTTTATATTACCTTTACTAAGCTTTTTAATTGGAGGTGTCAGTTTATCTTTTGAAATTCCTAAATTAAAGCAATTAGCCACAACATCATTCAAATATGAAGGTGGTATAAGCTTACCCCCTGAATTAATAGCTTTAACATTATCGCTGGCATTATATACAGCAACTTTTATTGCAGAGTGTGTAAGAGCTGGAATTCAAGGTGTAGGTAAAGGTCAAAAAGAGGCTGCAGCATCGATAGGATTAAATCCTAATCAAGTTTTGAAATTAGTTGTAATGCCACAAGCATTAAGAATTATTATTCCACCAACAACAAACCAATATTTAAATTTAACTAAAAATTCTTCATTAGCTGCTGCTATTGCTTATCCTGATCTAGTATTAGTTTTTGCGGGGACAGCATTAATGCAAACTGGTAAAGCGATTGAAATAGTTTCAATAACGATGCTTACATACCTAAGCTTAAGTATTTCAATTTCAATTCTTATGAATTGGTACAATAAAAAAATTGCTATTAAGGAAAAATAAATGTCAAAAATTAATTTTTTAAAACCAGATAAAGATAATTTGACTACCTTTTTATACATGGGTTCATTTTTATTTGTTATTAGTGTTATTGATGTTTTTCTTAATTCATTCTTTAGTTTAAACATCACTGGATTTTTACCTGCATCATTAAGCTTTATAATCCCGATTATATTAGGTTTTATAGGACTGTATTTTATTAGAATTGAACACAGCGGTTATAAATTTCTAGATCAAGTAAATAAAAATATCAATACAAGTAATTTTAATGCAATTCTATCCCTATTAATTATTTTTATAATTATTAAATCAATACCACCAATTTTAAGTTGGTTTGTGGTTGATGCAAGTTTTGCTGGTGATAGTAAAGATGTTTGCTCAGGCACTGGTGCTTGTTGGACTTACATTAAAGTCTGGTTTAGAAGATTTATGTATGGAATGTATCCAAATGCTGAACAGTGGAGAATAAATTTATCTTTTATTGCCTTGGCTCTTTTAGGTTCTGTAGGATATTTTGCTACAGAAAAATTTAAAAAATATTTAACTTTATATTACGTTGTAATTTATCCATTTATAGCATTCCTATTTATTTTCTTTTTTATATCAGGTGGTCCTATATTTTTTGACTTTTCTTATGGAATAATCGCAGCAGTAATTTCAATAATTATTGGTTTCTTTATTCCAAGTAAATTTAAATTTTATTATTTTATATTTGTGCCAATCACTCTTTATATTGCTTTAAAATATTTCATCTTTTACGAGGAATTAATTGAATTAGGTAAACTTGATGGATTGAATTGGGTCGAAACTGGAGCTTGGGGAGGATTATCACTTACATTTATAATTTCATTTTTCTGTTTAATTTTCTGTTTTCCAATAGGAATGGCATTTGCTCTTGGCAGAAGATCAGATTTTCCATTAATAAGATATATATCAATTGGATTTATTGAATTTTGGAGAGGTGTTCCGTTAATTACAGTTTTATTTATGTCTGCTGTGATGTTTCCAATGTTTTTACCCGCAGATTTTTTTATAGATAAATTGGTGAGATGTATAATAGCTATTTCTTTATTTGAAGCAGCTTATGTTGCTGAAGTTATTAGAGGAGGTTTACAAGCATTACCACGTGGTCAATACGAAGCTGCAAAATCATTAGGTATGGGATATTGGAGAATGCATATATTTGTAATTCTTCCTCAAGCTTTAAAATTAGTAATTCCAGGTATTGCTAATACTTTTTTAGCTCTAGTTAAAGATACTCCTCTAATATTTGTAGTTGGTTTACTTGAAATAGTAGGAATGTTGAATTTAGCCAAAACTAATCCAGAGTGGTTAGGTTTTGCTATGGAAGGCTATGTTTTTGCTGCAATAATTTTCTGGATTATTTGTTATGCAATGAGTAAGTATAGCTATAATCTAGAACAGAAATATAAAACAGAGCGATAAATTATGTCTGACAGTATTATTCAAATAAAAAATGTAAATAAATGGTTTGGTGATTTTCAAGTTTTAAAAGATATTAATCTAGAGGTTAAACCAAAAGAAAAAATCGTTGTTTGTGGTCCATCAGGATCAGGTAAATCTACATTAATTAGATGTATCAATAGATTAGAAGAACATCAGCAAGGTGATATTATTGTTGATGGAAACATTTTAACGGAAGATACAAAAAATATTGAACAAATTAGAGCAGAAGTTGGAATGGTATTCCAACAGTTTAATTTATTCCCTCATTTATCAATTGTAGATAATTGTACGCTTGCACCAATATGGGTAAAAAAAATGCCAAAAAAAGAAGCTGAAGAATTAGCTTTAAAACATTTAGAAAGAGTTCAAATTCTAGATCAAGCACAAAAATTTCCAGGTCAATTATCAGGAGGTCAACAACAAAGGGTGGCTATTGCTAGAGCTCTTTGTATGGAACCTAAAATAATGTTATTTGATGAGCCTACATCAGCTTTAGATCCAGAAATGATTAAAGAAGTTTTAGACGTAATGGTTGATTTAGCAAACCAAGGTATGACAATGATAGTTGTTACCCATGAGATGGGATTTGCTAAAGAAGTTGCTGATGAGGTTATTTTTATGGATGAGGGAATGATTGTTGAAAGGGCTGAGACTAAAGAGTTTTTTGCTAATCCAAAGAGTGATAGAACTAAGCTGTTTTTAAGTCAGATACTATAGAAAATATATAATTTTTAAGCAATAAATTTAAATTAAATCAATCTAAATATGTTCATTTTGCATTCAACTAATGCTTGACAGTATTTTAATTATATTAAGTTTCTTACAAAAAAAAATAAATTTTTCTATTGCAGTAACATTAATAAATAGGTTCAATGGTATTTAAAAAATTTAATTAAGAGGGGTCTTAATGGAAGATAATTTCAATAAACACTTGGGCAACAAGCTTAAGCTAAGAAGATTAGCTTTAGGTTTAACACAGACTAAAGTAGCAAAAGCTATCAATGTAACATTTCAACAAATTCAAAAATATGAAAAAGGAACTAACGGTGTAAGTTCGATAAGATTACTTCAACTTGCTAACTATTTAAAAGTACCGATTAATTATTTCTTTGAGGATTTTTCAGAATATTTAGTGAATTTAGAAAAGTCACAAGAAGGTCACATGAATGTTAATTATAATTTTTTAGTAAAATTATATTCAGAACTTAATGCTGATCAGAAACTGAAATTTAATAAATCTTTACAAATTTCAGGATCAGGAATTTCAAAAGCAGTTTAAAATTAATTTGTAACTGACCCCTTATTAATTTTTAAAGCTATTTAATTTTTTTTTGGCTCCTCGGGCAGGACTCGAACCTGCGACCAATTGATTAACAGTCAACTGCTCTACCAACTGAGCTACCGAGGAATGTAAAAAAGCCAACTTACTTTTTTTTGTAACTAAAACAAGATTTTTTTTGGAGGCAACGCCCGGAATCGAACCGGGATACAAGGATTTGCAATCCTCTGCGTAACCATTCCGCCACGTTGCCATCTTATTTTTAGCTAATAGCTACAGATGCCTTTTTATATTAAATTTTTTCTATTAGTCTATTAAATAACGATCCAAATTGATTATTGTTAATTTAGATTATTAAATTATAAACTTTAACATCAATGAGTAGCGATAAATATATACATTCTGATGTAGAAAATAGAATTTATTCTTACTGGGAAAAAAATGGTCTTTTTAAACCTAAAGAAAATTCAAAAAAATTCTCGATTGTAATTCCTCCTCCAAATGTGACTGGTAGTTTACATATGGGTCATGCGCTTAACAATTCTATTCAAGATTTATTAGTTCGTTATCATAGGATGAATAATTTTGAAACTTTATGGCAACCAGGTACAGACCACGCTGGTATAGCTACTCAAGCTTTAGTGGAAAAAAAATTAACTTCTGAAAAAATTGATAAAAATGAAATTGGTAGAGAAAAATTCATCGAAAAAGTTTGGGAATGGAAAGAGCAATATGGAGACATAATAATTAACCAATTAAAAAAACTTGGTTGTTCTTGTGATTGGTCAAGAAATGCCTTCACAATGGATGAGAATTTATCTAAGTCAGTAATTAAGGTTTTTGTAGATCTTTACAAAAAAGGTCTAATCTATAAAGATAAGAAATTAGTTAACTGGGATACAGTTTTAAAAACAGCTATTTCAGACCTAGAGGTAGATCAAAGAGAGGTAAATTCTAAAATTTATTACATCAGATATCCAATTGATGGGACAGATGAATTTATTACAATTGCAACAACAAGACCTGAAACTATGCTTGGTGATACAGCTATAGCTGTAAATCCAAAAGATGAAAGATTTAAATCCTTTGTTGGAAAAACAGTCACCATTCCGATTGTTGGAAGAAAAATAAAAATTATTGAGGATGACTATGCAGATCCTGAACAAGGAACAGGGGCATTAAAAATAACTCCTGCACATGATTTCAATGACTATGATGTGGGTCAAAGAAATAATCTTGAAATAATTAATATTTTCACTGAAGCCGGTAAAATAAATGAAAACGCTCCTCAAAATTTTATAGGTCTTGATAGATTTGAAGCTAGAAAAAGAATTTTAAAAGAACTTAAAGAAAAAGAATTTTTTGTAAAAGAAGAAAATATTAAAAACAAAGTTCCTTATGGAGATAGATCCAATTCAATAATTGAACCTTTTTTAACGGAACAATGGTTTGCTGATGCTGGTAAATTATCAGTTAAAGCTAAAGAAGTTGTTAACACAAAAAAAACAAATTTCTTTCCTGAGAATTGGTCGAAAACTTATTTCCAGTGGATGAACAATATAGAGCCTTGGTGTATTTCAAGACAGCTCTGGTGGGGCCATCAAATACCTGCTTGGTATGGTCCTGATGAAAAAATTTTTGTTGCTGAAAATGAGGATGATGCAAAACAACAAGCTAAGAAACATTATGGTAAAGATGTTCAATTAAATCGTGATCCAGATGTTTTAGATACTTGGTTCTCATCTGGCTTATGGCCTTTTGCAACACTTGGTTGGCCTGATGATAATAAATATGTTGATAAATTTTACCCAACGTCAGTATTAGTTACAGGTTTTGACATTATATTTTTCTGGGTAGCTAGAATGATTATGTTTGGTACTGAATTTTTAAACAAAGAACCATTTAAAGATATTTATGTTCATGCATTGGTTAGAGATGAGAAGGGACAAAAGATGTCTAAGTCTAAAGGTAATGTAATTGATCCTTTAGATTTAATTGAAAAATACAGTGCAGATGCACTTAGATTTACCTTGTTATCAATGGCATCACCAGGCACAGACGTTAAGCTTTCTGAGGATAGAGTAAAAGGTTATAGAAATTTTTTAAATAAATTATGGAATGCAAATAATTTTTTAATTACTAATGAATGTGATTTTAAGGATATAGATAAAGTTCCAAGTTTAAATGTAAATATTAATAAATGGATTTATTCAGAACTTGTTGAAACTAAAAATAAGATAGAAAAAAACCTTGAAGATTATAGGTTTGATGAAGCAGCTAAAAATGCTTATCAATTTGCATGGCATTCGTACTGTGATTGGTATTTAGAACTATCTAAAACAATATTATTTTCAGAAGATGAAAAAGCTAAAGCAGAGGTTAAAAAAGTATCATCTTTTGTATTCAAACAAATTTTGATTTTGTTACATCCTTTTATTCCATTTGTTACTGAAGAAATTTGGCTCAAAAATAAATTTGATAATGACGGTAGTGATTATTTAATGCTTAAAAGCTGGTTATCTGGCAAAATAAATAGAGATAGTAGCACTGAACAAGTTGAAAATATCATCAACATTATTTCAGAGATTAGATCATTTAAAAATGAGTTAAATGTAAGCCCAGGTTCATTTATTGATGTATCAATAAGTAATATTAACAAAAATCAAAAAGACTTTATTAATACAAATGAAATTATTCTCAAAAAACTAGGCAGAATAAATAACATACTTGATAAAGATTTAGATAAACCAGCTGCTACAATGGTTGTTTCTGGGGATTTGTTTAAGATTTATTTTGATAAAGATGTTGATTTAAAATTAATTAAAGAAAATTTAACAAATAAACAAAGTAGATTGGAGCAAGAGATGAATAAAATATCTCAAAGATTAGAGAACAAAAGTTTTGTAGACCGTGCTCCAAAAGAGATTGTTGAACAAGAAAAAAATAATTATAATAATTTAAAGAATGATATTGAGAAAATATCAGTAACAATAAAGGGTATATAATGGCTAAATTTAACAAAAAGAAACTTCCAAGCAGACACACATCATTAGGAGCAGACAGAGCTCCACATAGATCGTTTTATTATGCTATGGGAGAAACTGAGAAAGATGTAGCAAAACCCTTTGTTGGTGTCGTTTCTACATGGAATGAGGCAGCTCCTTGCAACATTGCCCTAATGAGACAAGCTCAATCAGTTAAAAAAGGAGTTAGAGCTAATGGTGGAACTCCGAGAGAATTTTGTACAATTACCGTAACAGACGGTATTGCAATGGGTCATGAAGGAATGAAATCTTCATTGATATCTAGAGAAGTAATTGCAGACTCAGCTGAACTTACGGTTAGAGGTCATTGTTATGATGCTTTAGTTGGTATTGCAGGATGTGATAAATCCTTACCAGGTCTAATGATGTCTATGGTTAGATTGAATGTGCCAAGTGTATTTATATATGGTGGTTCAATTCTTCCAGGGAGATACAAAGGTAAAGACGTAACAGTTGTAGATGTATTTGAAGCTGTTGGAAAACATTCATCTGGTCAAATGTCAGCTGCAGAACTTAGAAAATTAGAATTAGTTGCTTGTCCAAGTGCAGGTGCATGTGGTGGACAATTTACTGCAAATACAATGGCATGTGTATCAGAAGCAATTGGATTAGCACTTCCTTATTCAGCAGGAACACCAGCTCCTTATGAGGAAAGAGATAAATACGCAAAAGCTAGTGGTAAAATGGTTATGAACCTTTTGAAAAAAGGTATTAAACCTAGAGACATTGTAACTAAAAAAGCTTTAGAAAATGCTGCAACAGTAGTTGCTGCAACAGGTGGTTCTACTAATGCAGGATTACATTTACCTGCTATTGCAAATGAAGCAGGAATTAAATTTGATTTAATGGATGTTGCCAAAATTTTCAAAAGAACACCTTATCTTGCAGATTTAAAACCAGGTGGAAAATATGTTGCAAAAGATATGTGGTTAGCAGGTGGTGTTCCTATGTTATTAAAAACTTTATATGAAGGTGGATATATTCATGGTGACTGCATGACGGTTACTGGAAAAACTATGAAGGAAAATTTAAAAGGAATAAAATTTAATCCAAAACAAAAAGTAATGAGATCTTATAAAAATCCATTATCACCAACAGGTGGCGTTGTTGGATTAAAAGGAAACTTAGCACCAGAAGGTGCAATTGTTAAAGTTGCTGGACTTAAAAAATTACAATTTACTGGAAAAGCAAGATGCTTTGATAATGAGGAAAGTGCAATGAAAGCTGTTCAAAGTAGAAAGTATAATGATGGTGATGTAATTATAATTAGATACGAAGGACCAGTAGGAGGTCCAGGTATGAGAGAAATGTTATCGACAACAGGTGCAATTTACGGACAAGGAAAAGGGGAGAAAGTAGCTCTTATAACTGATGGTAGGTTCTCTGGAGCCACAAGAGGCTTTTGTGTGGGTCACGTGGGCCCTGAGGCCGCTCTAGGGGGTCCTATAGGCCTTTTACGTACAGGTGACATCATTGATATCGATGCTAAAAAAGGAACTATCAATGTAAGGCTTTCTAAAAAAGAAATGGCTGCAAGAAAAAGAAAATGGAAGGCTAGAAAATCGGATTTTGGATCTGGTACTTTATGGAAATATGCACAAACAGTTGGACCAGCATATTTAGGAGCACCAACACATCCAGGTAAGAAAAAAGAAGTTAAGGATTATTCAGAAATTTAATGAAAATTCGTCCAGTTATTTTATGTGGAGGTGCTGGAACTCGACTTTGGCCAAATTCTAAAAATCATCAAGCAAAACAGTTTATTGATTTTGGTAATTGGACTTTACTTGGAAAAACACTTGAGAGAACTAAAGCATCAATTTACGACACTCCAATTATAAGTACCAATAAGAAGTACTTAAGCAAAGTAAAACAGCATTTAAGAAAAAACAAGATAAACAAATATAAAATTGTTGTAGAACCAGCTAAAAGAAACACTGCACCAGCTATATTAAGCACTGCTTTAATTAAAGATATTCCAGATAATCAGCCCTTAATGTTTTTTACAGCAGACCATTTGATTGAAAAGATGAGTATTTTTAATAAGGCGATAAATAAAAATAAATTAAACCTTAATGAAGAAAATATATTTGTTTTTGGAATTAAACCTAAATCTCCAACGAGTGATTATGGTTATTTTTTAACAAAAAAAATTAAAGGTAATATCAATAAAGTAACAAGATTTATTGAAAAACCTAAAGAAGCTAAAGCAAAACAAATTATAAAGAATAAAGGTTATTGGAATTCAGGAATGTTTTATCTGCGAAAAGATTCCATTATTAATAACTTTAAAAAATATCAACCCAAAACTTATAGAAATTGTTTAAATGCAGTTAATAAATCAAAATATAAGGCCAATACATATTATCTAAACAAAGCTTCATTTATAAAAGCGACTGCTAAATCTTTTGATTATGCAATTCTAGAAAAAACCAAACAAATTAACGCTATCAAATTAGATATTCCTTGGTCGGATCTTGGTAGTTGGAAAGAAATTTTGAAGATGTATGACAAAAATAAAAACAAATATATTAAGAAAAAAAATGTCTATTACCGTCCATGGGGTAGGTATACAAATCTATTTGAGGGCAAAGAGTTTCTAATTAAAGAGTTATATGTAAAACCACAAGGAATACTAAGTTTACAAAAACACCATCATCGAGCAGAACATTGGTTAGTGACCCAAGGAAATGCTAGAATAACTCTTAACAAAGATATAATTGTTAAAAAACCTGGTGAACATATATTCATTCCATTAGAAGCAATCCATAGAGTTCAAAATTCAGGAAAAAAACCTGTTAAAATTGTTGAAGCTCAAGTTGGCTCAATTTTGAAGGAAAGTGATATTGTTAGATATCAAGATGTATATGGTAGAGTGAAGTAATGGAGTTATTAACAATAATTTTATTAGTAATAATTGCTCTTCTTACTTATCTATTATTAAAAAAAGAAAAAGTATTAGGTATTAAAACTGAAACTCAAGATAATAAGGATCAAATTAAAGTTGTAGAAAATAAAGACTATAGAAAAAATATTTATGATTTATTAAATTATATTCCTGAAGGAATAATAATTTTAGATAAAGGTAAAAAAATTCTTTTTAGCAACAACTCTGCTAATAAATTATTCCAGATAAAGTTAGATGAGAATATAAGTGGATTTCTTAGAAACCCTGATCTTTTAAGTTCGATTGATAAATCATTTGAGGGTAAAAATATTTCAGATCTTGAAATTGAAATTAGAAATCAAGCTGTTCAAAGATTAAATATAACAATTTACCTTGATCAGAATAATCTATTTTTTGATGAAGTGTCTTGTGTCTTATTCATAAGGGATTTAACTGAATTTCATAAATTCCAACAATTAAAATCTGATTTTGTGGCCAATGTATCACATGAGCTAAGAACACCTCTACAATCCATTAAAATGGGACTTGAAACATTTGAAAATAATTCCGATTTAAAAAAGAATTCTGAGGTAAATAATTTACTTCCAGTAATGACCTCTCAATCTGAGAGAATGGAAAATTTAATTAGAGATTTATTATCATTATCTAAAATTGAATTACAGGAACATATACGACCAACGCATGAAATAGATCTTATAGAATTGATTGATTATGTTATTAAAACTTATGAAAAAATAATTAGTAAAAATAATATTAGTATTAAATTTAATAAAACTGATAATTTTAAAATAATTGGTGATAGAGATAAATTAATAGAAATTTTTACTAATCTTATAGATAATTCAATCAAATACAGTGATAAAAATAAAGAAATTACAATTACTGCTAAAAAAGATGGTGAGTTTAATACTGTTTCAGTAGCAGATCAGGGAATAGGTATTCCAAAAGAATCTATACATAGAATCACTGAAAGATTTTTTACTGTTGATCCAAGCAAAAGCCGAAGTGTAGGTGGTACAGGTCTTGGTTTAGCTATTGTAAAACATTTAGTTTCACAACATAGAGCAGAAATGGATATTAATAGTGTTGAAAATGAAGGAACCACAATAGATATCAAATTTAATTCTTTGTAATTCAACTAAAAAGTTAGTCATTGTAACAAAAGTTTAACCTTCCTTTAATAAAATATTTAAGAATCAATTTTATTAAGACCGAATTATGAATCTAAAAAGGAGAATTATGAATAAAATAATAAGCATAATATTTGGATTTCTTTTAGTATTAAGTTTTACAACAAATAGTTACTCAAGAGACCAAATCAAAATTGTAGGGTCATCAACTGTTTACCCATATGCAACAGTTGTTGCTGAAAAATTCGGTAAAAGTGGAAAATTTAAAACTCCAGTTATTGAAAGTACAGGTACTGGTGGTGGAATGAAATTATTCTGCGCTGGAGTTGGTGTTAATCATCCAGATGTAACAAATGCTTCAAGAGCAATTAAGCCAAAAGAAAAAGCATTATGTGAAAAAAATGGAGTTTCTGAAATTATTGAAATTGTAGTAGGTAATGATGGAATTTCATTTGCACATGCAGTGAGTGCTCCAGATGCAGATTTTACAAAAGAGCAATTGTGGAGAGCTTTAGCTGCTAAAGTTGATGTTGATGGTAAACTTGTTGAAAATCCATACAAAAAATGGAGTGATATAGATGCAAGTCTTCCAAACAAAAAAATTGAAATTTTAATAGCGCCCCCAACATCAGGAACTAGAGATGCGTGGAATTCTTTAGTTATGGGTAAAGGATGCACAAAAACTGCAAAATCACTTTATGACGCTGCAGGTAAAAAAGCAAAAAAAGAATGTGCTAAAATGAGAGAAGATGGTTATGCAGTTGAAGCTGGTGAAAATGACACTTTAATTGTTCAAAAACTAACTTCAAACCCAGACGCTTATGGTTTCTTTGGTTATAGTTATCTAGTTGCTAATAAAGATAAGGTTAAAGCTGCTTCAATTGAAGGTGTGCAACCATCTTTAGAAGGTATTCAAGATTATTCATATCCAATTGCTAGACCATTATTCTTTTACGTTAAAAAAGCTCATATTGGTGTAGTTCCAGGTATTGAGGAATATTTAAAAGAATTTACCTCTAAAAAATCTATGGGTAACAGAGGTTATTTAGCGAAAATTGGATTAGTTCCACTAGCTTCTGATAAGTACAAGGTAACTAGAACTGCAGCTTTGGATCTAAATACAATTAATATTAAATAAATTTAAACTTATCCCCAAAAAAAAGGCCGGTATTTACTGGCCTTTTTTTTTATTTCAATCAAGACTTTAATTTGTAACAAAATTGTAACATTTAAAAGATATCAATCTGAGCGAATGAATTTCGTATTAATCTTTTTAATAACAATATTTTCATTATCATTATTTTTCTACGGTAGATCAAAAACTAAAAGTATTTCAATTGAGAAAAATATAAAATTAAATGCTCTACCAAAATTTTATGGGTATTATTTAGTTCTATGGTGTTCTATACCTTCATTGGTATTTCTTTTAATTTGGACACTATTTGAACCAGTAATTATTAAATCAATTATTATTGAAACTGCTGCTAATCAAGGAGCTATTTTTAATGATAAAAATGAAGCTAACTTAATTTATGAAAAAATTAAAGCTATATATGCTGGAACTTATTTTGGAGATATAGATACTATTTTAAAAGAAAGTGCACTTTCCTACGCAAAATTTATAAATCTTTTTACTAATTCCAAAATAGTATTAATTTTTGGTATCGTTATTGCATCAGTAATTTATTCGTTAAAAAAAATAAAAAATAATAATAAAGCAAGAGACGATGTCGAGGTTATTTTAAAAGGATTATTATTTGCATCATCATTAATTGCAATTTTAACAACTTTAGGAATAATATTTTCTCTTCTCTTTGAAAGTATAAAATTCTTTTCTGTAATCAATATTTTTGATTATTTGTTTGGAACAAATTGGAGTCCTCAAAGAGCTTTTGTTAGTGATGCTTCTGCTATCACTGCTGCAGAATATGATGAATTAAAAGATGCATTTGGATTTATTCCATTAATAGCCGGCACTTCCTTTATTGCTTTCATCGCAATGCTTGTTGCTGTCCCAATTGGACTGTTTTCTGGAATTTACATGGCCGAATATGCATCAGTAAAAATCAGAAGAATTTCAAAACCAATTATTGAAATCTTAGCTGGTATTCCAACTGTTGTTTATGGTTTTTTTGCAGCTTTAACAGTTGGACCCTTCTTTAGACAAATTGGAGAAAATTTAGGATTAACTGTTTCGTCAGAGAGTGCTTTAGCAGCTGGATTAATTATGGGTATAATGATTATTCCATATGTTTCATCACTATCAGACGACGTAATAAACTCTGTTCCTCAATCATTAAGAGATGGATCATATGCGGTAGGAGCCACTAAATCAGAAACGATAAAAAAAGTAGTTATACCTGCGGCATTACCTGGAATTATTGGTTCTGTTTTGTTAGCTGTCTCGAGAGCTATAGGAGAAACCATGATAGTTGTGATGGCAGCTGGTCTTGCTGCAAATCTCACAATTAATCCTTTAGAGTCTACAACAACTATAACTACACAAATAGTAATGATCTTAGTTGGAGACCAAGAATTTGACAGTCCAAAAACTCAATCTGCTTGTGCTAATCCTATTATAGTTCCTGAAAGTGTACCAGGTAATGCTAAAGGAACTACATGGTGAAATACAGATTGAAACTTAGAGGCACCAACAGCCAATGCACCCTCTCTTATTGATGGTGGTACAGCTTTTAATGATGCTCTACATGGTATGATTATTCTAGGCAAAGTCATGAGTGCTAATGTAATTCCAGCTACTAATGGTGTTGATCTAGGTAATTGAATTGTTGCTAATAATATTTGTAGTGCTAATAAGCCATAAACTATTGACGGCACAGCAGCTAAATTATTAATATTAATTTCAATAAAATCTGTGATTTTATTTTTTGGTGCAAACTCTTCTAAATATATTGATGCTAACACTGCAACAGGAAATGCTAACAATAAGCAAATAATTATACTAT
>CACDQB010000004.1 GCA_902554795.1 uncultured Pelagibacteraceae bacterium
TTGAATAAACGTTCTGAACATCGTCATCTTCCTCAAGAGTTTCTAAGAAATCTACAACATTATCTTTATTTTCTTTATTTACCAAAACACTATTTAATGGGACCCATTCAATTTCTGTAGAAATAAAATTCTCAACAATTTTCTCAAGATTTTTTTTTACATTATATATTTCGCTCATTTGACACTGGACCTCATGATAATCCTCATAAGAAAAACATTCATCAGCTCCTGACTCAATCGCTAAATCTAAAATTTTTTCATCAGATATCTCTTTTTTATCAATTTTGATTATACCCAATTGCTGAAAATTGTGAGATGCTGAGCCTTGAGTTCCTAAACTCCCACCACTTTTTTGAAAAATAGTTCTAATATTTGATGCGGTCCTATTTTTGTTATCTGTTAAAGTTTCAACTATAACAGCAATCTTTTCTGGTCCAAACCCCTCGTATCTTAAATTTTCAAAATTTGCTCCTGTAGCTGCAGAAGATTTATCTATTGCTCTTTCAATATTATCTTTAGGCATATTTGCAGATCTAGCAGCCTGTACTGCAGATCTTAGTCTAGGGTTCATTGCTGGATCTTTGTCACCAAGTTTTGCTGCAACAGTAATCTCTTTAGATAATTTTGAAAATATCTTTGATCTTTGCTTATCAGCCTTACCTTTTTTATGTTTTATTCCTGCCCAATGTGAATGTCCTGCCATGATCTTTAAATATTTTTTAGTTGATTTCCGTATACATAGCTTTTGATGTCTATTGCTAAACCTGTTTTTATATCACAATCTACTATAACACCACACAAAGTAGCATCTCCAGTAGCGGGAAAGTGTTTCACTGAATTCTTTTTTAAAAATCTATTCAAGGAATTTTCTTTGTTCATTCCAATCACTGAATCATAATCTCCACACATACCTGCATCGGTTTGATATCCAGTGCCATTATTAAGTATTCTGGCATCATTTGTTGGAATATGAGTATGGGTTCCAACCACGAGAGTTGCCTTTCCATCAAATAGATGTCCTATAGCATTTTTTTCGCTAGTAATTTCACCATGGAAATCAACTACAAGTAAATCAAAATCCTTTTTCATTTCATTTTCTTTTAAAAATTTTTGAGAAGCTTCAAAAACATCTTCACACTTTTTCATAAAAACATTGCCCATCAAATTAAGAACTCCAATTTTTATATCATTCTTTGTTTTGTAAATCTGAAATCCTTTTCCTGGTGCAGGTTCAAATAAATTTTTAGGTCTTAATAATCTTTCCTCTTTATCAATAAATTCCATAATTTCTTTTTGATCCCAAACATGATTGCCAGTTGTGATAACATCAACTCCACAATTAAAAAAATCCTTACATATTTCTTTAGTTAGCCCCACACCTTGAACTGCTGCATTTTCACCGTTTACTATTACAAAATCGATTTTGTTTTTATCAATTTCATTTAATAAATTACTTGTTAATTTAGAACATCCTGAAATTCCAACAACATCTCCTAAAAATAAAATTCTCATTGTATAATTTTTTTCTCAGTTATTATTAAATCAAGTTTCTTATCATGCTTGTTGATAGGTATTTTTTTTATCTCCTGGTATGAAAATCCTAATCCAATTTTAAATATTTTTTTAATTTTAGATACTTTTTCTAAATAACGATCATAAAATCCTCCACCATAGCCTAATCTATTCAAATCATCATCATAAGCTACTAAAGGAACAAATATTATGTCTGGGTAAATTTTCTTTCCTAAAGTTGGCTCAGCAATTCCATACTTATTAATTTTTAAAGGATCTTTATTTGTCCATTCAAAAAAATCCATTTGGTTATTTTCTCTAATTATTGGTAGGGAAATATTTGCCTTTTTGTTTCTTAAAAAATAAAGCATATCCAAATCATCAATCTCATGATTACAAGGGTAATATCCTCCTACATTTTTGAAATTAATTTTATTTTTTTTTAAAAATCGATAAATTCTTTCAGGATTGAGGCTAAGTTTTTTATTCGAATTTTTTTTTCTAAGATTTAAAATTTTACTTCTTAGCTTAGATTTACTCACAGACCTACTTTGAAATGTTTTCTAATTTTGCTTTTTTTACAAAATTTGATATTTGATCAGCAGCTTCATCAATTAAATTTTCGTATTTTTTTTGATTATCGTCAATTTCTTGTTTTAAATTTTCATGATCAAGATTTAGTTTTTCAATTTCAGATTCTTTTGTGTCCCTATAATCGTAAATTAGAGATTTTAGTTCTTTAAATTTTTTTGATAGATCATTTAATTCTTCTTTTTTTTGATCTACTTTTTTCTTAGTTTCGTAATATTCATCCATTATTTTTACAGCTGTAATTAATAATAATTTATTTTCACCTAGATTTCCCAAATCATTTTTTAAATTATTAAACTTTTTGTTAATCTGAATTAACAATTCTTCTAAGTGCTCCTCTTGTCCATCTTCGCAAGCGAGCAAAAACTCTTTATTGTTAAATTTTATACTTACATTTGCCATTTATCTATTTCATCCAATAGTGTGTCAGTTTCTTGATTAAGTTCGTCAATTTTTTCAGAAAATTCAATTTGTTTTCTTTCTTCCAACTTTTCTTTATTTTTTAAATCCTCAAGTTTTTTTGATAAATTTTCATGTTCCTCGAGTAACGTTTTATATTTTTCCTCAATCTGTGTTTTTTCAATTTCTAATTGATTTTGTTTTGTGCTTAAATTTTCGATATTTTTTTGTAATTCAGGATTTGTTAGATCTAAATTTTTTAATTCCTCTAATGCAATATTTAATTTTTTTTCTTTTTCGTTTATAGAATTCATATATATATGTTTATATTATTAAATAGATTCTTCTTAGTCTAGTCAGGATAATTTTGAGCAAACTACACAATGATTTAGCTAATTGCATCAGATTTTTATCAATTGATGCCGTTCAAAAAGCAAATTCAGGTCACCCAGGAATGCCAATGGGTATGGCAGATGTTGCAACAGTGTTGTTCAAAAATTTTTTAAGATTTAATCCAAAGAATCCAGATTGGTTAAATAGAGATAGATTTGTTTTGTCTGCTGGTCATGGTTCTATGCTTTTATATTCTTTGCTTTACCTAACGGGATATAAAAGCATATCAATAAATAATATCAAAAAATTTAGGCAGCTTAATTCTATTTGTGCTGGACATCCTGAGTATCATCCGCAAACAGGTATTGAAACTACAACGGGTCCTCTTGGACAAGGTATATCTAATGCAGTTGGTTTTGCAATAGCTGAAGAAATTTTAAAAAATAAATTAGGTAAAGATTTAATTAATCACAAAACTTATGTTTTAGCTGGAGATGGATGCTTAATGGAAGGAATAAGTCATGAAGCGATGAGTTTAGCGGGACATTTAAAACTTAAAAATTTAGTTATGCTATTTGATAACAATTCAATTTCAATTGATGGTCCAACAAATCTCGCGGTTTCAGATAATTTTAAAAAAAGATTTGAGGGATATGGTTGGGATTATATTTCTATCAACGGTCATAATGAAAAAGAAATTTTTAAAGCACTAAAAAAAGTTCAAAAAGCTAAAAAACCTACTGTGATTTCTTGTAAAACTAAGATTGGATATGGTTCACCGAATAAATCAGGGAAAGCATCGTCCCATGGAAGTCCATTGGGAGTAGATGAAATCAAGCTTGTAAGAAAAGCCTTAAATTGGAAAACCAAACCTTTTGATATCCCAAATAAAATTTTAAATGAATGGAGAAAAATTGGCCTTAGAGGTGAAATTTTAGAAAAAAAATGGAACAAAGTATTAAAAAGAAAAAAAATAAAATTTAATCAAACTTTAAAAAATAACTTTACCACAGTGCTTAAGAAAGAAAAAGAGAATGCAATAAATGAGCCAAAAAGTTTAGCTACTAGAAAATGTTCAGAAATGACATTGAACGCACTAACAAAACAAAAAAATAATTTGATTGGTGGCTCTGCAGATTTAGCGGGATCAAATAATACAAAAACTAAAAACCATAAAATAATTAAACCTGGAGATTTTGCTGGTGACTATATTCACTACGGAGTGAGAGAACATGCAATGAGTGGGGTTATGAATGGTATCGCACTTCACAGTAATCTAATTCCCTATGGAGGTACTTTTTTAATATTTTCTGATTATTGCAAACCTTCGATCAGATTGTCTGCCTTAATGAAAAAAAGAGTCATTTATGTAATGACTCATGACTCTATTGGGCTCGGAGAAGATGGCCCTACCCATCAACCTATAGAACAGCTTTCGGGCTTACGTGCTATACCTAACCTAAATGTATTCAGACCTGCAGACAGAATTGAAACTATCGAGTGTTGGGAACATGCATTAAAAAGCCCAAAAACACCTAGCGTTCTATCTTTAACAAGACAAAACTTAAATCCAGTAAGAAAAACATACCCAAATAAAAACTTATGCTCATTAGGTGCTTATGAAGTTTTAAGAACAAATAAAAAAATTAATCTAACAATATTAGCTAGTGGATCTGAAGTTAATCTAGCGTTGGAGGTTAGCCATAAATTAGCCAAAGATAAAATATATTCCAAAGTGATATCAATGCCTTGCATGGAACTTTTTGAATTACAATCAAAATCCTATAAAAATAAAATTTTAGAGGAAACAAAATTTAAAATATCCATTGAAGCTGGATCCAGCGATTGTTGGAAAAAATATGTAGGTGATAACGGTATTGCTTTTGGAATTGATGAATTCGGAAAAAGTGCACCCTACAAAGATATTTATAAATATTTTGGACTAGAGAGTACAAACATTAAAAGTATCACTAAAAAATTATTAAATAAATAATATGACAATTAAAATTGGAATTAATGGAATGGGACGGATTGGTCGTATGGTTGTTAGATCGATTGTCGAAAGTAAAAATAAAAATTTAAAAATTAATCATATAAACAACAGGTCAAATTCAGAAACTACATCTAAATTAATCAAATATGATTCTATACATGGAAAATTAAATGCTGATTTAGAATATGATCCAAATCATTTAATAATTAATAAAAATAAAATTACATTTTCTCAAGAAACAAAGATTGAAGACATAAATTGGAAAAAACATGATGTAGATTATGTTTTTGAATGCACTGGAAAATTTAATTCGAAAGAAAAACTTCTTACTCATATAGAAAATGGCGCAAAAAAAGTGATCGTTTCTGCTCCATGTAAAAATGCTGATAAAACAATAGTATTTGGTGTTAATGAAAATATAATTACTAAAGAGGATAAAATAATATCTGCAGCTTCATGCACAACCAATTGTCTAGCACCAGTGATCAGTGTTCTTGATCAAAATTTTGAAATTGAAAAAGGTTTTATGACTACAATTCATGCATTTACTAGCGATCAGAGAATTTTAGATAACTCTCACAAAGATCCCAGAAGAGCGAGATCTGCAAGTCAATCAATCGTTCCTACCTCAACAGGAGCTTCGAAAGCAATAGGAGAAATAATACCAAACCTAAAAGGGAAACTAGAAGGTGTTGCGATGAGGGTGCCCACTCCTAATGTTTCTCTTGTTGAATTAGTTTTTTGTACAAAAAAAGATATTAACATAAAAAAAATTAATGATGCCTTTGAACAAGCATCAAAAAATAAATTAAAAAACATCTTAGAAGTTACTCATGAAAAATTAGTATCTATAGATTTTAATCATCATCCTGCTTCTGCAATAGTAGATGCTTCTTTAACAAATGTAGTTGGAAGTAATATGGGTAAAATATCAGCCTGGTATGATAATGAGTGGGGCTTTTCAAATAGAATGTGTGATATCGCTGAAACTTTGCATAAAATCTCTTAATGAGAAGTATTATAAACGAAAAAAATCTAAAGAATAAAAAAATATTATTAAGACTAGATTTAAATGTCCCTTTGGAAAGAGGCAAGATAACAGACACCACAAGAATCGATAAAATTCTTCCTACATTAAATTTTTTGATTAAAGAAAATACTAAAATTATAATTTTATCTCATGTTGGAAGACCAAAAGGAAAAGTTGTTAAAGAGCTCTCCCTAAAACCAATTTGTGAAGAATTGCAAAATAAGTTAAGAAAAAAAATAAAATTTATTACTGAAAATATTAAAGAAATAAAAAATAAAAATTTTTTCAATGACTATGATGAAGATATTTTTATTTTAGAAAATATTAGATTTTATTCTGAGGAAGAACAAAATGACAATAAGTTTGCTGAAATGCTATCAAATCTAGGAGATATATATGTAAATGATGCTTTCTCTTGTTCGCATAGAGCTCATGCCTCAGTTTATGAAATTCCAAAATTCTTACCCTCGTTTTCTGGGTTGCAGCTAGACTTAGAGGTGAATGCGCTTAATAAAATAACTTCTGAAATTATCAGACCAATTACTTGTATTATTGGGGGGTCTAAAATTTCAACTAAGATTAATGTTATTAAAAATTTAATTCCTAAATTTGATAATATTATAATTGTTGGGGGTATGGCTAATAATTTTATAGAATATTTCGGAAATAATGTTGGAAAATCTATTAAAGAAAAAAATTGTGATAAAATAGTCGAAGAAATTATCTCTCTTTCAAAAAAAGAAAAATGTAAAATAATTTACCCAGAAGATGTGATTGTATCTAATGATTTAAATGGATCTCCTCAAAAGAAAGAATTGAACGAAATATTATTTGATGAAATGATATTAGATATTGGTCCAAAAACTATAGAAAAAATAACAAAAATTATTGATAACAGCAAAACTATACTTTGGAATGGACCCGCAGGATATTTTGAAAATTCAAATTTTGCTAATGGAAGTGTTCAAATAGCAAAAAAAATAATTGAAAATAATAAAGCAAACAAAATTTTTTCAGTTGTTGGTGGTGGAGATACAGTTTCTTTATTAAATAATTTAAAGGCAGTTAATGAATTTAATTTTGTTTCAACTGCAGGTGGAGCTTTTTTAGAATATCTTGAAGGTAAAAACCTTCCTGGTATAACCGCATTAAATTAAAATGTCTGAATTAAATAAAATTGCACTTAAAATAATTTCCAACGGCAAAGGCATTCTTGCAGCTGATGAAAGCAATGGAACTATGACGAAAAGACTTGAAGCAGTAAATGTCAAATCAACGCCAGAAAATAGGCTTTCCTTTAGAGAAATTCTTTTTTCATCAGATGGAATGAAAGATTGTATTGGTGGTGTTATTCTTTACGATGAAACCATAAATCAAATTTCAAGCACAGGAAAATCAATAACAGATTTAATATCTAGTTCAGGCGCAGTTCCTGGAATTAAGGTTGATACTGGTGCGAAAGATTTAGCAAATTCCCCTAAAGAAAAAATTACAGAGGGATTAGATGGACTTAGAGATCGATTAAAAAAATATTATGATATTGGAGCAAGATTTACGAAATGGAGAGGCGTCTATTCTATTGGTGAAAAATATCCAAGCAAACTTGCAATCAGTAGTAATGCTCATGCACTTGCTAGGTACTCTGCACTAGTTCAAGAAAGTGAAATGGTTCCAATAGTAGAACCTGAGGTATTGATGGATGGAAACCACTCTGCAGAAATTTGTTTAAACAAAACATCAGAGGTAATTCAAAAGTGTTTTGAGGAACTAATTTTACACAAAGTTGATCTCTCAGGAATAATATTAAAACCAAATATGATTTTGCCTGGCAACCAATCAGAAAATAAAATTTCTAATGAAGAAGTTTCTATCAAAACATTGGAATGTCTTAAAAATTCTGTACCCAATGAAGTTCCAGGGATTGCTTTTTTATCTGGAGGGCAATCTGAAATTGAGGCTACAGAAAATTTAAATTTAATAAATAAAAATAACAACACTAATTTTATAATGACCTATTCATATGGAAGAGCTCTTCAACAAAGTGCTTTGAAAGTTTGGTCTAAAGATATTAAAAATGTAGAGGCAACTCAAAATACTTTTAATCATAGAGCTAAAATGTGTACCTTAGCTGCTCAAGGAAAATGGTCGAGCGAACTTGAAAATAAATAAAAATAAATTTATTTATCTTGTTTCTCCTAACAAAATACCTAATTCTTTCTATAGCAATCTAAAGTTGGTTTTAAAAACTGGAAAAGTAAGTTTTTTTCAGCTCAGACTTAAAAGTTACTCTCAGAATAAGAAAATAATAATTGGAAAAAAAAATTAAAAATATTTGTAAAAAAAATAACGTAAAATTTATAATTAATGATGACCCTTTACTTGCTTTAAAACTAGATGCTGATGGTTGTCATCTAGGTCAAAAAGATATGAATATTAAGACTGCAAAAAAAATACTTGGTAAAAAAATTATAGGAATTACTTGTCATAATTCTTTGAATTTAGCAAAAAAAGCAATTAAAGCTAAAGCTGATTACATTGCCTTTGGTGCTTTTAATCAATCTAAAACTAAAAAAACTAAGTATGTAGCTTCTGTAAAGATTTTAAATAAAGTTAAAAAACTTACAAAAATACCAACGGTAGCTATTGGTGGAATTAATGCTGTTAATTATAAAAATCTATTATTGAATAATGCGAATTTTTTAGCTATCTCAGGCTACATTTGGAAAAATAAAAAATATAAACCATTACAAGCTGTAGAAAGATTAAAATGAAAATTAATGCTGGAGAAATAAGAGTTGGAATGCTCTTAGAATATAAAAATGACTTATGGCAAGTTTTAAAAACCCAACATGTAAAACCAGGAAAAGGTGGTGCATTTGCTCAAGTTGAAATGAAAAGTTTAAACAAAAATACAAAGTTAAATGAAAGATTTAGATCAAGTGAAACAGTAGAAAAAGCATCATTGGAGGAAATGACTTTCAATTATCTTTATAGTGATGAAACTAATTATTTTTTTATGGATCCAAAAACCTTTGAACAAATAGAAATAAAAAAAGAAACTGTAGGTGATAAAGGTAAACTTTTAACTGAAAACTTACAAGTTTCTGTCAGTTTTTATAATGAAAAACCACTATCAATTGAATTACCTAACCAAGTTCAGTGTAAAATTGAAACTACTGATGCTGCGCTTAAAGGACAAACTGTGTCATCATCTTACAAACCAGCAACTCTTGATAATGGTTTAAATATTCAAGTTCCTCCGTTTATAGAAGCGGGTGATGAAATAGTAGTTGATACTAGAAATTTAGAATACATTAAAAAAATCTAAAATGATCTCTATATCCTCAAATTTGAATATTATGATTAAAGCAGCTGAAAAAGCATCAAAGTCTGTGATAAGAGATTTTGGAGAAGTTGAAAAACTACAAGTATCTAAAAAAGGACCACGAGATTTTGTTACAAAAACTGATAAACAAGTAGAAAAAATTCTAATTGAAGAACTTTCTAAAACAAAAAAAAATTATTCTTTTTTATCAGAAGAAGTTGGTTCAATAAAAAACAAAGACAAAGATAATATTTGGATTATTGATCCAATAGATGGTACAACAAATTTTCTACACGGCATTCCTCATTTTGCAATTTGTGTGGCGCTTGAATCTAAAAAAGAGATAATTAGTGGTTTAATTTATGATCCTATTAAAGATGAAATGTTTTATGCAGAAAAAAACAAAGGAGCATATCTAAATAGTCAAAGATTGCGAGTTTCAAATAGAAGTTTAATAGATGAATGTTTATTTTCAAGTAATCATGAAGGAGTCAAATTTAGCAATTTAAATATGAGGTACAGTGGGTGTGCAGCTTTAGACTTGGCTTATGTGGCTTCAGGTAGATTAGATGGGTTTTTTCATAATAAAATAAATATTTGGGACGTGGCAGCAGGAGCTTTGTTGGTAGAGGAGGCAGGTGGAATAGTTAATGATTTAGATAAATTCGATCAGAATAACATAGATATTCGAGCATCAAGTGGGGCAATTAATGATAAAATGCTTGAAAATTTAAAGAACTTTTAATTGTGTTCTAATTTTCTTTTGCTATAAGTCTCGATATGAAAAAAGACATACATCCAAACTACCACACTATTAAGGTTGAAATGACTGATGGTACTCAATTTGAAACTAAATCAACTTGGGGTACCGAAGGAGATACATTAAAATTAGAGATAGATCCTAAATCTCATGCAGCCTGGACAGGTGGAAAGCAAAAATTAATGGATAAAGGTAGAATAAGTAAATTTAATAAAAAATTCCAAAATTTTAAATCAGCAAAGAAAAATTAAATGTCAAACGCTCCTTTAATGCCAATGGCTACTGCCGTATGGTTAGTAGAAAATACAACTTTAACATTCAAACAGATTGCAGATTTTTGTAATTTGCATGAAGTAGAAATTCAGGGGATTGCTGATGGTGAAGTTGCTAAAGGTATAAAGGCTTACAACCCAATTATATCAGGACAGCTTTCAAGAGAAGAAATTGAATTATCATCTAAAGATGAAAATAGACCTTTACAGATAAAAAGTATTGATATCGAAATTTCACACAGCGAAAAAAAAATTAAAAAATACGTTCCTCTATCAAAGAGACAAGATAAACCAGACTCTGCTTTATGGCTTATTAAACAGCATGGCATATTAAAAGATTCTCAAATAGCGAAATTAGTCGGAATTACAAAAAATTCTGTAACATCGATCAGAAATAAAAGTTATTGGAATTTCAATAATTTAAACCCCAAAGACCCTGTTGCACTAAATTTATTTTCTCAAAAAGATTTAATTGAAGCTATCGAAAAAGCTGAGAGAAGAATAAAAAGAGAAAAAAAAGAGAAAGAAAAACAAAATAAAACTAATCAAGCAGCTATTTAATGAATAAAATAAATAGACATAATTTTGTAAAAGTGATATCACACCATTTTTTTGGAGGTAGTTATTAAAATAGAAGTAAAAGATAATAATATTGAACAAGCTTTGAGAGTTTTGAAAAGAAAACTCCAAAGAGACGGGTTTTTCAAAGTCATTAAGTTAAAAAACACTTACGAAAAACCATCCGAAAAGAAGAAAAGAATTCTTCAAGAAAATATTAAAAGAGTTAAAAAATTAAATAAGCTAAAAAATAGAATTTAAAATACCGCGGGGTGGAGCAGTCTGGTAGCTCGTCAGGCTCATAACCTGAAGGTCGGCGGTTCAAATCCGTCCCCCGCAACCAATTAATGACTGGAATTAAAACTAATAAAAATAAAATTAATTTCCTAGACACCTTTAGTCTTTTTTTATTCACATTGTACCCACTGGCTATAATTTCTGGAAACCTATTGATAAATATTTTTATACTTTTACTGTCATTTAATTTTATAATTAATTTAAAAAATAATATTATTTTTTTAAAACAAAAAGTTTTTTATGTTCTGTTATTTTTTTTTATATCGCTTGTTATTAACCTAATTTTTAGTACAAATTTCGAAAATACAGCTCTAAGAGTAATAAAATTTTTTTTTATTATTTTTTTTATTTTTGAAATTCAAAGAATAGTTCAAAGATTTGAGCACAATTATTTAAAAAATATATACAAATTTTTTTTTGTAATATTTATTATATTAAGTTTAGATATTATTTTTGAAGTAATCTTTGGACAAAACATTTTAGGTTTTAAAGCTGAAATGCCTGGTAGAATAGCAAGTTTTTTTGGAGACGAGTTAGTTGTGGGTGCTTTTTATCATGGATTTGTTTTGATTTTTTTAAGTTATTTATGTTATTCAAATTCAAATAAGTTCATTCTTATTTTATTTATTTTTTCAATTATATTAATAAGTTTTTTAATTGGAGAAAGAGCAAATTTTATAAAATTATTTTTATCAGTAATAATTTTCTTTTTTTTAGTTTTTAAAATTAATTATAAAAATAAAATTTCTATAATTTTAATATTGTTAATATCTTTTATAGGTATAGTTAATCTCAACGAAGAATATAAATATAGATACTATAATCAAATTAAGACCCTATTTTCGGTAAATGGATATTTTGATTTTATGAAGAAATCACAATATGGCGCTCATCGAATTGCTGCATATAAAATATTTGAAGAAAATATATATTTTGGTGTTGGTATAAGAAATTTCAGGCATGAAGTAAAAAAAGATAAATACGAGGATAATCGATATATATTTACTAGACAAAGGTCAGCTACTCATCCACACCAAGTACATCATGAGTTTTTATCTGAAACAGGAATTGTTGGTTATATATCATTTTTAATTTTTATTATATTTTCTTTAATATTAGCAATTAAAAATTATGCCAAAACAAAAAACTTATACCAACTATCAGGAATAATATTTGTTATAACATCTCTAATTCCACTCTTGCCTTCTGGTAGTTTTTTTTCAACTTTAACAAGTGGAATTTTTTGGTTTAATTTTGCTTTAATGATTGGATATAACAAGGTTAAATTTTAAATTTAGATTTTTTACTATCATTTAAAAAAGCTTTAACTGTTTCTATTGTTAATTGATTAAAAGATTTTCCAAACTTTTCAATTTTTTCTATAATTGCTGGAGGCACTGTTATTATATGACATCCAAGCTCTTTAGCTTGGATATAATTATATGGTTCTCTTACACTTGCCCAAAGTATTTGAACATTTTTATATTTTTTTGCGAGCGTAATACTTTTTTTAAATTCTGGGATTGGATCTTTACCTGTATCAGCTGCTCTCCCAGCAAAAATAGAAATAATCACATTTGTCTTTTTATTTAAATATTTAAGAATTTTTTTTGTCTGATATGAGGTATAAACTGCTGTAATATTTAGTTTGATATTTTTACTGTTTAACTCTCTGATAATTTTTCCCATAAATTTTCCCTTTGAATTAACAACTGGAATTTTTACATATACATTTTTTGCCCACGTATTTATTTGAAGTGCTTGTGACCTCATATCTGCATAATTATCAGCAAATACTTCAAGAGAAACAGGTTTATTTTTACAAACATTCAATATTTTTTTTGAGTAAGATCTATAATCTTTTGCACCTGCTTTTCTCATCAAGCTTGGATTAGTAGTAAAACCATCAACAATTTTTTTTTTATTGAATTTTTTTATTGTATTTATTTCCGCAATGTCGCAAAAAATTTTTGTTTTCAATTTTTATCCTACAAATTTTTAGTTATATCCTCAGTCATTTTTTTAGCATCAGCAAATAACATAAGTGTATTTTCCTTATAAAATAAATCATTATCAATACCAGCATAACCTGGGGATAAACTTCTTTTAACAAATAAAACTGACTTACATTTTTCAACGTCAAGAACAGGCATTCCATATATTGGACTTTGAGGGTCTGTTTTTGCTACTGGATTTGTTACATCATTAGCTCCTATAACAAATGCTACATCTGCATTTGCAAAATCATTATTAATTTCCTCTAGCTCAAAAACCTCATCATATGGGACATTGGCTTCTGCAAGAAGGACATTCATATGACCAGGCATCCTACCAGCAACAGGATGTATGGCATAAGAAACTTTAATATCATTTTTTTTTAATGTATCTACCATTTCTCTTAATGCGTGTTGAGCCTGTGCAACAGCCATTCCATAACCTGGAACTATTATGACTGATGAAGCATTTTTCATTAAAAAAGCAGCATCATCGGCATTACCACTTTTAACCGGTCTTTGTTCCTTTGTTGTTGTACTTGCAATATCTTCAGTTGCTCCAAAACCTCCTAAAATAACGTTAAAAAATGATCGATTCATTCCTTTACACATTATGTAAGATAATATTGCACCTGAAGATCCAACGAGTGCACCAGTGATAATCAATGCAGTATTTTCTAAAGTAAATCCGATACCGGCAGCAGCCCAACCAGAATATGAGTTTAGCATAGAAATTACAACTGGCATATCTGCTCCGCCAATTGGTATAATTAAAAGAAAACCAATTAAAAAAGAAACAGCCAATAGTATCCAAAATAAATTGGATGATTGTGTTGAGCACAACAAATAAATTAAAACAATTATTGAAATTAATATAATTGCATTTAATGGATGTTGTCCTTTAAATAAAATTGGTGATCCTGACATTATTCCCTGTAATTTGAGAAAAGCGATTATTGAACCTGAAAAAGTTATTGCTCCAACTGCAGCACCAATAGACATCTCTATCAAACTACCAAGTTTTATATTTCCAGGGGTCCCCAGATTAAATGCTTCAGGGTTTATAAAAGCAGAAATAGCAACAAATACAGCAGCAAGTCCCACAAGACTATGAAAACCAGCAACTAATTCTGGCATAGCTGTCATTGGTATTCTGTAAGCTATAAAAGCTCCAATTGATCCACCTAATAAAATAAATATTAGTACAAATATAAACCCAGTAGAAAAATTACCTGTAGATAAAAATGTTACTGTTATAGCAATGACCATTCCTAAAATACCAAATAAATTACCTTGTCTAGATGTTTCAGGTGAAGAAAGTCCTCTTAAGGCTAGAATGAACAATACACCTGAAACTAAATAAAAAATTGCAGATAAGTTTGCAGATATCATTATTTATCCTTTTTCTTTTTTTTATACATTGCTAACATTCTTTGAGTTACAAGAAATCCTCCAAAAATATTTATTGCGGCTAAAGCTATAGCTAAAAAACCAAAAATACTTGAGGTATTAAAAACACTATCAGAATTTCCAGATAAACCTGCAATTATAGCTCCGACAATAATTACAGATGAAATTGCATTAGTAACAGACATCAAGGGTGTATGTAAAGATGGTGTAACACTCCACACAACATAATATCCTACAAATATCGAGAGGATAAATATGCTTAATCTAAATATTAAAGGATCTATTTCCATAAATTACTTAATTAACGTTTTTTCTATAATTTCATCTTCTAAATTAATATTTATTTTTTTTGTCTCCTTATCGATTAAATTTTCAACGAAATTAAAGACATTTTTCGCATACAAGTTAGAAGCAGAGACTGGTAACTTATTTAAAATATTACTCTCGCCCATTATTTTTATTCCATTTTTTTCAATAATTTTATCCACTTCTGTAAACGCAGTATTTCCTCCTTGAATTGCTGCTAAATCATAAATTACTGATCCTGCTTGCATTTTTTCAATCATACTGTCTTTTAAAATCAAGGGAGCTTTTTTACCTGGTATGAGAGCTGTACATATTACTATATCAATTTTTTTTAAAGTTTCAGTTAAAAGTTCTTCCTGTTTTTTTTTAAAATCGTCTGAGGCCTCTTTTGCATAGCCACCTTCAGTTTCTAAATTTTCTGAACCTTCTACAGTTAAAAATTTACCTCCTAAACTTTCAACTTGTTCTTTTGATGCCATTCTTACATCAGTAGCAAAAACAATTGCACCCATCCTTTTTGCAGTAGCAATTGCTTGTAAACCAGCAACACCTGCACCAACAACTAAAACTTTAGCAGCTGGAACTGTTCCTGCTGCTGTCATCATCATTGGTATAGCTTTTTCAAAATTTGCAAAGGATTCGATAACTGCTTTATAACCTGCAAGATTTGCTTGTGAAGATAATATATCCATAGATTGAGCCCTAGTAATTCTTGGAAGTAATTCTAATGAAAAAAGATTAATTTTTTTTTTGGATAAGTTTTGTAATTGTTCTTTATTTTTATAAGGATTTAATACTCCAATTAATATTTGATTTTGTTTTAAATAGGAAAATTTATCATCAGACAACATCCCAAGCTGAACAATTATGTCAGAAGCACTTAAAATTTCTGACTCATTTTTTGAAATTTTAACGCCCATATCTATGAACTGCTCATCTTTTACACCTAAATGAGAACCATAATTTTCGATTAAACTTATCTCAAATCCAAGAGAAGTATATTTTTTTACTAGCTCAGGGGTTATAGCTATTCTTTTTTCAAGAGCCTGATCCTCCATTATTGAACCGATTTTCATTTAGGAACCTTACAATAAGAATATTGCCATTAACACCAAAACACATACTACAGCGACAGATCCCCACAGAACAAATTTTGTAAAATTATTCCAGGTATTTTTATGGTTTTCATTATCCATAAAAACTACTTTTGTCTTGCTTTAAATTTTGGATTAGTTTTATTTATTACGTAAACTCTGCCTCTTCTTCTTACCAGTTTAGAGTTTAGATCTCTTTTTTTTATTGACTTGAGTGAGCTTTTAATTTTCATAAATTTTCAATGCCGGCAATGACCTACTCTTCCATGTCTTAAGACAAAGTACCATCGGCGCTGGAGGGCTTGACTTCCGAGTTCGGTATGGGATCGGGTATAACACCTACGCAATAATCACCGGCGGTAGTGTTATACCTATTTAATTAATATTGTAAACAATGAAATAAGCTTAAATTAAGTGTTTTTAATTATTTTTTTTATGTAATCCTTGAGATTAATTGTGCCAAACAATTTATATACTTTATTGGATAAATTCATACTAGTTAAAGCTGAAGCATATCTCTCCCCTGGTCTCGGAGGTAAAAATTTAATTCTCGATTTAAACATTTTTGCTACCTCAATTATACTATAGCTTTTTTTATTAGATATGCTGTAGTGTCTACATTTATTAGTTTTCCAAGCATAATAACAAGCTTTAACTGTATCATTAATATGTGTAAACCTTCTAGATTGAGTTCCAGGTTTCACTACCGTTAAAGATTTATTGTTTTTGTATTGATGTTCAAAAATACCAATTACAGTAGCCATATTACCTGTAGAAATTTGTCTCTGACCATATACGTTGTAAAAATAAACTACTTCGTATTTAAATTTAAACCATTTTTTTAAATTTTCTAACATTTCAAGATTTTTTGACTTAGTAAAAGCGTAAGGTGAAAGATCTTTATCGTTTCCCTTATTACCAATACTTGCTGAGGTTGCTGAATAAATTAATTTAATTTTATTCATTAAACAAAAATTAAAAACTTCATTTGTTCCAATTGTATTTGAGTCCACACATTCATTCATATTTAAAAAACTCTGATATATTCTAGAGAATTCTCCAAAATGAAAAATTGAATTAATTTTATTTTTATAAGATTTCAAAATTTTAGAAATATTTTTAGTATTTGAATTAATATATTTAACTCTTAAATTTTTAATATGATTTTTTTTTGTACCGGATGAATAATTATCCAAACTTATTATTTTAAATTTTGTTTTTTTTAGAAAATATTGAATTAAATTAGACCCAACAAAACCTGCACCACCTGTAATTACAATTATGTTTTTATTATATTTCATTTAAATTTTTTTAAAAAATAAGTGTAAGTTTTCAAAATAGCATCATTAAGGTTTGTTTTTGATTTCCATCCATATTTTTTTGCTAAACTGACATCCAAAACTTTCCTGGGAGTTCCATTTGGTTTATTTGAGTCATATCTAATTGTAATCTTTTTGTGAGGTATAATTTGTTTTATAATTTTATCTAAGTACTCTTTTATAGTGTAGTCTTTACCTGTTCCTATGTTAATGACTGTCTCTTTTATTTTTTTTTTCATAAAATATATACATGCATCAGCTATGTCATCTACATAAATAACTTCACGTCTTGCCCTACCATTACCCCATAAAATAATTTCTTTTTTATTATTTAATTTTAATTGATGCGATTTCTTAATCAAAGCTGGAAAAAAGTGACAGTTCAACAAATCATAATTATCATTTGGTCCAAAAGTATTTGTTGGCATTAAACATTTGTAATTTGTCTTATATTGATGATTATAACTTTCACACATTTTAATTCCTGCTATTTTTGCAATTGCATAAGCATCATTTGTCTTTTCAAGCGCCCCTGTTAATAAGTAGCTCTCTTTAATGGGTTGTTTACAATTTCTTGGATAAACGCAGCTTGAACCTAAAAATATTAAATCCTTTATACCATTTCTATAAGCTGAATTAATTAAATTTGATTGTATTGAAATATTATCAAAAATAAAATCTGCTTTGTAAGTATTATTGGAATGTATTCCTCCTACCTTTGCAGCAGCAATAAATATAAAATCAGGTTTATGTTTTTTTAAAAAATTATAAACTTTTATTTGATTTTTTAGATCAAGCTCTTTTCTCTCTCTATAAATAACATTTCTATACCCCTTGCTCTTTAATTTACGTAAAATTGCGCTACCTACTAACCCAGTATGACCAGCGACATAAATTTTAGATTTTAGATTGATCATTTTTGTAGCTTTTGTAACTCTGAATCAATCATTTCTTTTACAAGCTGTTTAATATTTGTCTTTGGTTTCCAGTTCAATTGCTTTTTCGCCTTTGATGCATCACCCAGAAGAGTGTCAACTTCAAGTGGTCTAAAATATTCTTTTTTACATGTGATAATACAATTGCCTTTTTCATCATAACATTTTGTATTTATTCCTTTTCCTGTCCATTTATGTTTTATACCCAACTCTTTAAGAGATAGATTTAAAAATTCTTTTACTGAATATTGTTTGCCAGTCGCAATTACAAAATCATCAGGCTTTTTATTTTGTAAGATTTTCCACATAGCTATTACATAATCTTTTGCATGTCCCCAATCACGTTTAGCGTTTAAGTTTCCTAAATAAAGTTTTTTCTGTTGCCCTAATTTTATCTTACAAAGCGCAATTATAATTTTTCTTGTTACAAAAGTTTCACCTCTAACCGGACTTTCGTGATTAAATAATATTCCATTGCATGCAAAAATTTTGTATGCCTCTCTATAATTTACGGTAATCCAATGGGCATATACTTTAGCTACTCCATATGGACTTCTAGGATAAAAAGGTGTTTTTTCTGTCTGAGGAACCTCTTTAACTTTTCCATACATTTCAGATGTACCTGCTTGATAAAATTTTGTAATTTTTTCAAATCCATGAAATTTTATTGCTTCTAAGATTCTTAACGCACCTATTGCATCTGCGTTTGCAGTATACTCGGGGACTTCAAACGAAACAGCAACATGTGATTGAGCAGCTAAATTATATATTTCATCAGGTCTGATATTTTTAATAATAGCTGAAACAGACAATGAGTCAGTTACATCACCATAGTGAAGTATAAACTTTCTATTTTTTACATGAGGATCTTCATATATATGATCTATCCTTTCTGTGTTGAAAGAAGAAGACCTTCTTTTTACACCATGAACAATGTAACCTTTGTTAAGTAAAAACTCAGCAAGGTAAGATCCATCTTGACCAGTAATTCCAAAAATTAAAGCTTTTTTTGTTTTCATATAATGTTTTAATTAATTATAAGTTAGTTTCTAATAGTAAAGATTATATTTGTAAAATACTAAAATTTATTAGCTCTATTTTCATAAATATATTCAAAAGTTTTTCTTAATGGCATTTTTGACTTATATAATTTTTTAAAATTATTTTCTTTCAAAAAATTGCTTATATCAGAAAAAAAATAATTTTTAAGAATCATATCATCATAATGATGTTCAAATAAGATATATTTAACTTTATATAAAATATCTTTTGCTCCCTTTAATACCTCTAATTCATATCCTTCAGTATCAATTTTTATAAAATCTATATTTTCAATTTTATTTTCATCAACATATTTAGATAATAGCATTTGTTTAACTTTAATTTCTTTAAATAAATTCTGATTTACAGAATTTTTAAGAAAAAAAAATTTTTTTTTAAAATATTTTGAATTCATATTAAGGTCTCTGATTGTAGAAGAAGAGGACTCAATTATATGTTTCATAATAATATTTTCATTACTATTTCCTAGAGCAATATTTTCTGCAATTATTTCTGTATAAGAATTATTTTTAAAATTTTTTATATTTTTCTGTAAAATTTGATATGAAATTGGACTTGGTTCAAAAGAATAAATTTTATTTATTTTGAAATTTTTTGAAAATAATTTTATAGACTCACCTTGGTGAGCTCCTATATCTAAAAAAACATTAAACTCATTAATATTTTTTTTTTTTAAAAAATTAATAAATTTCTTTTGATAAAAATAATCAAATATATTTAATATTTTTAAGGTAAAAAACTTTATCATAGGTTATTTAAATATCGGCTTTAATGTCTAAAAAAAATTTTATAACCATATTTTTCTTTAACATCAATCACTGAATCATTCTTGCAGATTTTTATACTCGAGTCACAAAAAAATTTATTATTTATAATTTTTTGCATTTTTTCATTTATTGAAAAATAATTGTTATTAACTCTGTAAACAGGGTTAACTAATGGATTAAAATTATATTTTTGATTTTCATTTAGGAGTCTATCAATATTCCTTCCAAAAAATATTGTTATTGCAATCAATAATAACACATTTGTTTTAAGTACATTATTTATATTGTGGTATCTTTTACTCAAAATATTTGAGACAGGTAAAAACAACAATAAACAAACTAATTGATATCCTCCATATCTTAAAGATGGATGATTATAAAACCATTCAAAAAATAAAATTAAAATTATAAAATAAATAAATTTTTCTCCTTTGTAATTTATGGGAGAAATTTTTTTTTTTGATTTAAATATAGATAAAAAAATTATAATAAGAAAAAGAACTCCTAATATAAAATCAGAAACCTTATTAAAAAAATATTTTTCAAACCAATTACTTACCCAATTAAAATATTGGATATATTCTTGAGGATTTTCAACTCTAAAATTTGGGTTTGCACCCGCTTTTGACCATTGTTCATACCAGTCATTCATTAATAAAACTTCAGCTATTGGAATTGACCAGCTAAATTTTTCAAAACATGTAAATGAAACTGGATAAATTAAACAGCCACTATTAAAAAAATTAACAATTAATATGTTGAAAATTAATATTAAAGATAAATAAAAAAAATAATTTTTAAATATTAAAAGAATAAATTTAAACTTATTTTTTTTAAAAAAATAATAAAATACTGGAATTGTTAGTACAATATATAAAACGTAAAAAGATTTTAAAGAAACTATAATTCCTAAAAGTATAGATATTTTTGCAATATTTTCTCTAATTCCTTTATCGTAGTTAATAATAATTAATAATTCAGAAATTAATAAAAATATTAATATTTGTGCAGATCTATCTGTCCCATGTTCTGCAATTCGATAAAAAAAAATCAAAATAAACATGAAAAATAACAAAGACAAAAAGAATAATTTATCAAAATTATTTTCCTTGAGACGCTTATTAATTAAATCAAAAAAATTAAATGCGGTAAATACCATTATCAAAACTGCACCTATTTGGAAAAAATAATATTTTATTATTGGCAAATAAAATAAAGAATTTAAATAAAAAATTGACGATGGTGTTCTAAAACCATGGTTAAAATTACCGACTCCTAAAAAAAGCTCACTTTGAGTTAAGTAGTATATGTAAGGAAAATGATAATAAGAAAAATCATCATGAGATTTGAAAATTATAAAACCTATATAAAATATAAGGAAAAAAAAATTCAATTTTAATATATCTTTATTTTTATTTTGCTTTTTAAAAAAGTAAAAAAAAGATAACAGTCCAATCAATAAAATTAAGGAATTATGAACGAAATTATGAGGGGTAAAAAGATGTGTTATATAAGATATTATTATAAGGACAAAAATTCCAAGTAATCCTAAAAATGAAATATTAAAATATTTTAAATTTAATTTAGTTAATTTAGATATCAAAAATCCATAACCCAGTGTTGAATTGATTATCAAAAAGTAAAAAAACAAAAGTGTTAATAAATTTAATGACATAGCTATTTAATATAGTATTTATATGAAAATAGATAAATAAACATGGAAAACCTCACCCTTATAATTCCAGCTAAATATGAGTCTGAGTCATTACCAAATGTATTAGAAGAACTAAAAAAATTTAAATATAATATTTGTGTTGTTTTAAAAGATACAGATTTAGAAACAATAAATTCAATTAAAAATTTTGATATTAAGGTAATATATCAAAAGGGTCAGGGGTATGGTAATGCATTAATTGAAGGTATAAATTTATGTAAAACTAAATATTTTTGTATTTTTAATGCTGATGGATCATTCAATCCTAATGAAATTCAGGGCATGATGAATAGATTAAACTCAAATAATAGTGACTTAATATTTGCATCGAGATATGAAAAAAATGCAGGTAGTGAAGATGATACCTTTGTAACTTTGTTAGGTAACTACATTTTTTCATCAATAGGTAAAGTTTTTTTTAACTTGGGAATATCAGATATTTTATACACATTTGTTATAGGAAATACAATTAAGACAAAAGAATTAAATTTACAAAGTAATGATTTTAGATTTTGTGTTGAGCTACCAATCAAAGCAAAAAAAAACAATTTTAGTTTGGGTGTTTTTCCGTCATATGAAAGAAAAAGAATAGCGGGTAAAAAAAAAGTAAATGCATTTAAGGATGGTAGTTTGATTCTAAAAAAATTAATTGAATTATATTTTAGTTAAATATTTTATCAGAATACTTGTCCTTAAATTTTTTTAGATAAATATAAAGAGATATGTAAACAAAAATATTAATCGTAATTAATTGAATTTGGAAAGTTGAACTATTTAATTTTTGAATTCCCACATAAAAAATGGTCAAATTGTAAAAATTAATAATAATTGATGATAAATTGTTAGCTATTAATTTATTTTTTAAATTTAATTTTCTGGAAATATATAAAAAAAATAATTGATGAAAATGATTATTATCAGGTTCCGTTGCGAGAGTTTTGCTTATTTTTTTTCTTATTATTGAAAAAAGATTTTCAAAACAAGGATACCATAAAAGTAATATTATAAAATAAGGAGATAATTCTAAATTTATCTGATGAATTCTAATTAAATAAATTGAAAATAAAAATCCAATTAAATAAGACCCATTATCTCCTAAAAAAATTTTATTTGTAAAATTTGCCAGTAACAGAATTATCAAAATAATTAAAAAATTAATCATTAAAATTGTTTGAAAATTTAATGATTCATTCAGGTTAGTATTCAAAATTATAAATACTATTATAGAGTAGTAACCAAGAACTAATCCATTCAAGCCATCAATAAAATTAGAACCATTTATTACAATTAAAATACAAAATGTTGTAAAAATAATATTTATTAATTTATTCGTTAATAAAGAGTCTATAAAATCAATTCTAGTAGACATTATCCCAATCTCAGAAAATGAAATACTGGTAATGATTATTAAAACTTGAAAAAAAAGTCTTTTCAATGGTGCATTAAAAATTTTATTATCAGATAATATTCCAGATACAAATATACAAAATAAAAAAAATAATTCTAAATAATCAAAGTAAAATTTAAAAAAAAGTATAAATAAAAAAATAGCATATCCACCGACAGGATTTCCTAAAACAAAAGTTGAATAATTTTGGTGTTCATCAAAAATTTTATTATTAAATTTAAAAAGCTTTATATTTAAATAATAAATAAAAGTTGTTACCAATATAATAAAAAATATTTTATGAATATCTACGATCATCTTTTTTTTTTAATAAAAAATTTAAAGACAAAATAATTGTCCTAAAAAATGAAATAAATAAATTTTTTTCGAAATGATAATATAATTTAAAAGAATCAATTATTTTTTGAAACGTATAGCTTGATAAAGAGTCTTTTGTGTTTCTCCAATAAGATAATGGTTGTTTAATATAATAAAAAGTGTGTCCTGACTTAGCAAGCTTTAACCACAAATAATAATCCTCTTTTGTGGTAAAATTCGAAAATAATATATCTTTTTTCAAAAGATTTTTTTTTATCATTACTGTTGAAAGGCCTATGTCACAAGATTTTATTAGATTCGTATAATTTAAATTTCTTGATTTCCTTATCGCTAATTTTTTATTATTTTCATCAATTATATTATATGCCGTATGAGAAATGTTATACTTAAATTTCTTCATAAGATTAATTTGTAATCTTAATTTATTTTTTTTCCACAAATCATCACTATCAATAAAAGCAATATATTTTCCTTTTGATACTTTGATTGCTTTATTCCTAGATAAACCTGCACCAATATTTTTATAATTACTTATTATTTTAATTCGTTTATCTTTTTTTTGGAGACTTGTGAGTATTTTTTTTGAAAAATGGCCTGGCTCATCATTAACGATAATTATCTCAAAATTACGATAAGTTTGATTTAATACAGAACGAATTGTTTTATTGATAAATTTTTGTTTTTTATAGTATGGAATAATTACACTTACTAACATATAAATATTATTTATTAAATTAAGTAAGCAAAATCAAAAGAATCTTTTCTAATTTTTATGAATAAAAAAATAATTATTTTCATGCCTTCTATAGAAGGCGGTGGAGTTGAAAAAAATCTGTTTATAATAACTAATTATTTATCCAAGAAATTTAATTATGTAAGTTTAATTACTGCCTCAAAAGAATTTAAACATAAATTTAAGAAAGTTGAATTTGTTACCCCAGGATTAAATTTATCTAATTTTGGAAGAAAAATAAAATATATATTTTGTCTTTATGAATTATTAAAATTAATTTTAATAAGAGAGAAGGTAATAATTTTATCATTCCAAGCGAACATATATTGTATTTTAATTGCAAAAATATTAGGAACCAAAATTATTGTAAGATCTAACTCATCACCATCTGGATGGTCAGAAAATTATATAAAAAAAAAATTATTTAAATTGATTTTAAGTTTTGCTGATACAATAATTGTGAACAGTATAGATTTTAAAAAAGAATTTAGAAAAAAATTTAATTTAAATACTGTAATGATTTACAATCCACTAAATAAAGAGGAAATTATAAAACTTTCAAAAAAGAAAATAAATTTTCCCTTTTTTGATAATTCAAAAAAAGCACTTAAATTAATTAATATTGGTAGATTTACAGATCAAAAAGACCAAATCACCCTTCTAAAATCCGTAAATGAAATTAAAAACAAAGTTAATTTTAAATTATTAATAATAGGAAGAGGAATTAATTTTTATAATTTAAAACAATTCATAATCAAAAATAAATTAAATAAAAAGATTAAAATTATTAATTTTCAAAAAAACCCTTTTCCGTATCTTAAAAAAGCAGATTTATTTATATTGACATCAAAGTTTGAAGGTTTGCCAAATGTATTGTTAGAGGCTATAACACTCAAAAAAGATATTATTTCAACAAATTGTCCAACTGGACCTAGAGAAATACTTAAAAATGGAAAATATGGTTTTCTATGCAAAGTTGGAAATTACCAAGAAATTTCAAAAAAAATAATTTCATACCAAAAAACTAAGCATCAAATAAAGTTATATAATGTCAAAGAACTCGCTTATAAAAGCTTAAGTAGATTTGATTATAAATTTAATCTTAATAAATATTATTTAGAGATTAAAAAACTTCAATAATTATGAAAAAAAGCACAATAATAATAACAGCTGAAAATAAAGAGAAAACAATTTATAAAACTGTTAAATCTTGCCTAAATCAAACTTATAAAAACATAGAAATAATCGTAGCCTACTCAAAATTAAAAAATGAAAAAAAATTAAAAAAAAAAATTAAATCAAAAAAAGTAATTTTTTTAAAAATTAAAAAAAAGATAAAAAATAAGGTACATGATCAATTATACAAAATACAAAAATCTTTAAAAATATCTAATGGGGAAATTATTTTTTTGTTGGATGGGGATGATACTTTATACAAAAAAAAAGTTGAAATGTTAAATAAGATAATAGAATTAAGAAAGATAATGATTTTAGATAATTTTTATACTTCAAAAAACAACAAAAAAATTAAAAAAAAATCTTTAGATTTTAAAAACAATTATGTTTTTAGAAAAACATTTAATGATTGGCCTAAAAATATTTGTACAAGTGCAATAACTATTAATAAACAATTATTAATAAAATTTTTTAATGAAATAAATTTTAGAAAATACAGATATTTAGCAATTGACATTTTGTTAGCAATTTATGCAAATAAAAAGCAAAAATTAGTGAAAATTAATCAATTTTTAACAGAAAAAAAGGAACTTGATGGTTCTGTAGATAAAGACTTCAAAGGTTTAAAAAATAAATTTTATTGGTTTAGGAGGCTCGAGCAACATAATTATAATTTTTCATTTGGGAAAAAGAATTATTTAAGTTTTGACTATTTAATTAGTTTTGTTTTTTCATTTTTGTTTAAAAAATTAACTTAATAATTTTTCAAAATTTACATAGTGGCTAAAAGAAGTAAAATTTTTTGAATTTTTCTTAGCAAAAATTTTTTTTTTCAAAATTTCTTCTTTTGATAAATTATAGAAAGACTTTATAGCGTTTATTAAAGATGCACTGTCATTATTTCTAAATAAGATACCGCCTAGATTATCACCAAGAAATTCTTGAGGTCCATTTTTACAATCACTGGAAATAATCGGCGTATTAGATGCAGCTGCTTCAATTAAAACCCAACCTGGATCTTCCCATAGAGAAGATAATAAAAAAAAGCGAGCATTTTTCAAATATTTAAAAACATTCTTTTTATAACCAATTAAAAAAATATTTTTTTCTAAATTATTTTTATAAATTTTATTTTTGAGAAGCTTATAATGTTCGCCATCTCCAATAATATAAAGTTTAATATGATTATCAATTTGTAAAATTTCTTTAAAATTATCAACGACAATGGAAAAATTTTTTTGTTTTGTTAAACGTCCAATACAAACAAAAAAATTTTCATCTTTATAATCGTTTTTTTTCATTTGATTAATTTTAGTGATGTTAATTACAGGGTCTCTCAATAAATTAATTTTTTCTTTTGGGAAAATTTTATTTTGAATTAAGTAATTCATGGTTCCTTTTGTGGGACAAAAAATCTTAAAAAGTTTTTTTGCACTAATTTTCCATAAAAGTTTTCTAAATAATGTCATTTTGGGCAAACCAGAAATTCTCAAAATGTGTTTAGTCTTATTTAAATTAAAAAAAAATAAAATAAGGGGCAATGAAGTTATTAGATGTGATATAAAAAAATCTGGCTTATTTCGTTTTATTAAAATCAATAATGGAAAGAAAGATAAAACAAATATGATTAAGTAAGTAAATCGACTAAGTAAAAAATTTTTTTTTGGCAACATCTTGAAAATATTATTTTTAAATAAATTAATAATTTCTATTCCATTTTTTGATAAAACTTCTTTGTATTCATTAAATTCTCCAATTGAATTAATTATTATTGGTTTATAATCTTTTGAATACTTATTAATTGATTCTGCAGAATTAATAACGGCATCGATTGTTGCTACTTTTGATGTAAACGGTGACCAATAGTATATTTCTTTAACTCTCATGATTTTTATTAATTATTAAAATAATATTTGAATTTAAAAATAGCAATTTATTATAGCAAATCTCATAGTTTTTAATTCCAAGCTCATTACAAAATTTTTCAATATCTTTTGTATTAAGTAAATTTAAATTTTCTTCTAAAGCAAAATATTTAAGGTTAATAATTTTAAGAATTTTTCTAAATATTTTTTTAGGTAGCAAATGAAGAAATGGTATTTTTGTATGAAATTCTATTGGAAAATTTCTATTAGGGGTAGTTAAAAATATTTGCCTTTTGCATATTCTATAAAGTTCAGAAATCATTTTTTTTTGGTGGACGCTGTTCCCAACATGCTCAATTGTTGCTGAACAGTGTATTATATCATAAGAATTTTCAGGTAAATTAATCTTTCTTGCATCACCAATAATAAATTTATTTTTTTTGAATTTATTTTTTAAATTATTACAATTTTGATTTGAGAAACCAGTAATATTTTCAATCCAAGGATAATGATTAAATAATATATTCTCTTCTTCTGATATTACAGGTGTAGTACCTACATCTAAAATTTTAGTAATTTTATTATAGTAAATTTTTTTTTTAAATATATCAAAAATTTTTAATCTATTTGATAATAAAATTTGACGTAAATATTTATTTAAAATAGGTATTTCAATCCAATAATTTTTTTTGTTAATTTTCATTTTTTTTCAAAAAATCTTTTAAAAATATAAAAGATAATATCAGATACGACCCTAATGATTGGAATAATAATCTATCGGCAGATGTTTTTAAATGAAACTCCAAAGGGAATGTACTGAAAAAGTAAGCAGAAAAAATAAATAAATAATTTGCAATAGTTACTAAAATAAAAAATTTATAGATTTTATCTATTTTAATTTTATTAATAAAAATTAATAAAATCACAAATAATGAAATAAATGATAATAAATTTTTAAAATGAGCAAATATTAAAAATTTAGATACTAAGTATACCCTTTTAAAATCAATTAAGTCTAAAATCGATCTAATATCAAGTTTATCATAATTTCCACTTTGAAGATTAACCTCTAAATTAAAATACTTATATAAAAAATATCTTGTGATTATTAATGAAAATACACAAATCATTACTATTAGAATTTTTTTTTTAGGTAGAAAGAATAATAAAATAAAGGGCAAAATTAACGCAAAAATCATAGCCTCATTTTTTAACCAAAATAAAAGATTAATTGTTAAAACTGATAAAATAAAAATATTTAAATTAAACTTATTTTTTATAAGCAAATAAATATAAAATGATAAAAAAATTAAAAAACTAAAAACTAAAATTTCTTGATATCCATTTATCAGATTTTTATTAAATGAAATAACTATTAGAAAGAAAAAAATTAGATTTTTTTCATTAAAGTTTAGCTCTGTTAAATCTACCAATTTCTTCAATGCAATACAAAAAATATAAATGAAATATATTCTTCCTAAATATTCAAATTTTAAAAATGACGTTTCAGAAAAAATTGCCCAAATATAAGATCCAAGAAATGGATAATCTGGTCTTGTCAAATTTGAGATATTTTCTATGCCTAATTCATTTTTAAAATTTAAATATCTTAAAATCCAATAATTCTGAGCATCCCACCCAAGCTTTAAATTAACTGATAAGTAAATTGATAATATTAAAATAACAAAGAATAAAACTAAATTATTTTCATTAAAGAAATATTTGATTTCTTTATCCTTTAAAAGAAAAAATAAATTTAAACAAACAACAAAATAAATAAAATTTACAATAAAAAATAATTTCAAATTAAAGAGGGAAAACAAAAGTAAAATACTTATAATAATAATATTAGAAAAAATTTGAATATTTTCTCTGTATGAGAAACCTAAAAAATAAAATTTTTTAGGTAGTAAATTTAAAATGAACAAAAAAATTACATGAAAAAAAATATTTAATGTTTCAATCATAATTTTTAATTAAATAACAATTATTGTATTTTTCTAATATTTGATATTTTTCAAGATCAAATTCATTATTTTTAGATATAGCTAGATTCGTTAATAGTTTATGGTGTTCAATATCTTTAAATTTAAAGATTAATTGAATGTTTTGATTAATTCCATCGAATTTTTGGTTAATGTAAATTTTGTTAAAACCTAAATTAATTTTTTTTATATTATTTTTATAAATTATTTTTTCATGCTCAAAATTTGATAGACGTGTAATTATTTTAATCTCTGAGTTGTATATAGGTTTAGATGATTTGTTAAAAAATGACAAAAATTCTATAAACTCTAAATTTTTAATATTATCATTAGATCTAAAATTATTTTTATATTTTGAAAATCTATATAAATTTTCACTTTTATATCCTAATAAAATTTTAAATTTATCATTTTTTATTGTATCTAAATTTTCTAGAAACCATGAAGGATTTGGAGAAATAAAATAATTGTGCAATTCAAATGTTTTATGATTTTTGTATTTTTTTTTTACATTATTTAGGAACCCTATTGACTCGTTATCACAATAATCATATAGAGCGACATTTCTTTGATCAAAATTTTTAGTAATTAAATCATAAATATTTTTTGGTAAATTAAATATTACACTTAAAGATAAAAATATAAGAATTATTATAATTTCTTTTTTCAAGATATTTATTTTATGAAAGTTTTTTTTCATTTAAATTATATTTTTATTTTTTTTATACCAATTAAATGTTCTCTTTAAGCCAGTATCAAAATTTAAAAATTTTTTATTTAATTTTAATGTTTTAAAAATTTTATTATTATCTCCATACGTTTTAAAAACTTCTAGCTTGTTCATGGGTATATAATTAATTTTTTTGTAATTAGTAATTTTAACAAGTTTTTTTATTACAGATGAAATCTTTATAGGTTTAGATGAGCAGATATTAAAAACTATAAATTTTTTTTTAGATTCAAAAAGAATTAGTTCAGTTATAATTCTAATCACTGAGTCTATATACGTGAAATCCCTATACATATTTCCATTATTATTTAAACTAAATGCAAATTTTTTATCGGCCATTTTTAAGAATTTGAATATAAGCATATCTGGTCTTCCCCATTCACCATAAATTGTAAATAATCTTAATCCAATACATTTAATTTTTGTTTTTTTAAAATAATTCTCAACATACACTTCGTTAAATTTTTTAGTTTTTGCATAAAGGTTTTTAGGTTTGAGTTTATTACTTTCCTTGACAGGATAAGTTTTCATATCACCATAAACTGAGCTAGAAGAGGCGAATATAAATTTTTTTGGTTTTTTAAATTTTACAAATTTACAAAAATTTTTGAATGCATTGACATTACTATGCAAATAAGAATTTGGATCAATGACTGTGTACCTCACGCCAGCTTGAGCTGCAAAATGATAAATTATATCAAACTTAACTTTTTTATATTTATTTAAAATATATGTATATGCATTAATGTCTTTTCTATAAAAGAAAAAATTTTTATTTTTTTTTAAAATGTCTAGTCTTTTATATTTTAATTTTTTTGAGTAATAAGAATTAACATTATCTATACCATAAATTCTAAATTTCTTTGATTTTAAAAGCTTATTCGCAAGAGAAAAACCAACAAAACCACAAACTCCAGTTATTAAAATATTCATTTTTTTTCAAAATTTGATAAGTCATATCATTATATTTAATAATGAAAATCTCAATTTTAATTCCCGCATTTAATGAGTCGAAAACAATACTTAAAGTGCTAAATAATATAAGTAAAGCTATCAATAATATAGATCACCAATTTCAAATAATAATAATCAATGATGGATCTACGGATGACACAGATAAAATACTTTTAGAAAATAAAAATTTATACGATGAATACTTAAAGTTAGAAAAAAATTCAGGTAAAGGTTACGCTCTAGGTTGTGGATTTCAAAAATGTGAGGGTGATATAGTCATTGTTCAAGATGCAGATCTTGAATATGATCCAAATGATTATAAATACTTAATAAGTCCTTTTGTAAAACTTGATGCTGATGTTGTTTATGGTTCTAGATTTAAAAGTTCATCTTCAAATAGGGTTTTATTCTTTTGGCACTCAATAGCTAATAAGCTTATCACTTTATTTTCCAATATATTTTCAAATCTTAATCTAACTGATGTTGAAACAGGGTACAAAGTTTTTAGAACATCTTTAATTAAAAATTTGACTATTGAAGAGAAATCATTTGGTATAGAAATTGAACTTACACATAAGATTGCAAACAAAAAACCTCAACCAAAATTTTATGAAGTAGGTATCAGCTATAATGGAAGAACATATGCTGAAGGAAAAAAAATTGGTCCCAAAGATGCTTTAGTAGCTATTTATTGCATTATAAAGTATGGGCTTTTAAATAAAAAATAATAAAATTATTCACATATTAACTCAAAATAGATTTATAAAAATTAATATACTCAAAACAAATTTTTTTATTATCAAATTTATCTATTATTTTATTTCTATGATCGTTTAAATCAGTTTTTTTATTTTTATTTAAAAAAAACATCAAACCTTTTTCATAATCACTTTGATCTAAATAATTTGATAAATAACCATTAATTTTATGTTCAATAATTTCTTCCAAACCTGTATTTGCAAAAGCTACACATGGTGTTCCAGAGAGAATTGACTCTATTGCTATCAAACCAAATGTTTCTAATTTACTTGGCATAGCCAAAACATCACCTGCAGAATATATATAATTTAAGTATTTCTTATCTAAAATTTTTCCTAAATAATTTACTGATAAATTTTTTTTCTCATAGTTTTTTTCGCTTTCACCAAACACTAATAATCTTATTTTTATTTTTTTTGAAATATTTTCCAAAGACTGAATTACAGTTTTAAAATTTTTTCTATCTATCTTCGAGCCTCTCTCAGAACCAAAAATTACTACTTTTTCGCTCTTATCATAATTTAAACCAATTTTGTTTTTTGCAATATCTTGTTTATTAAATTTCCAATTATCGAAATCAATTGTATACGGAATTTTTGTTCCTTTAGTTTTTTTAAATATTTCACTAGATTTTGCACAATTGTGCATCCAATTTGAAGGAGAAATAAAATTGATTTTATTATTAAAATTATTAAATTTTTTATTCCAAATAAATTTATTTAAATCAAAAAAACTTAATTTGGAATATCTATTTTGATAATGATTTTGATATGAAAAATGCTCTGTTCCACAGAATGGCCACATATCATGTAAAGTCCAAACAATTTTTTTTTTTATTTTGCCTATCTCTGAAATTGATAACATTGAATTATTTATCCAATGAATGTTAACTATGTCACAATCAAATTTATTAATATACTTTAACAAGCCAGAGCCAAATAGACCTGTTGAATAAGAATTATTTCTATCATTAATAAAAATCTTTATTATTCTGCGATCTAAACTTTGCTTATAGATACTTATTTTTTTGCTTAATTGATTTTGATTAAACTCAATAACATCATCATCTTTATTAAACTTTTCAAGACACAAAAATTTAACATTGAAACCATACATTTTTTGTGATTTAAAAATATTATATCCTGCTATAGATGCTCCACCTCTATTATCACTAAAACTAATATGTAAAATTTTCATACTTTTTTATTATTGACACCTAAAAAGTTTAAAATTAGTTTTTTCATTAAAACTAAGTAATTATACTAATTTAAGATAACAACAAATATTATTCCTAATTTTAAATAAATTAAAAAAATTTTCTAAAGTTTTTAATTAAACGATATGTAAAAATAAAAAATATTAGAAATATATTTTGACCATTATCATACCTTATTTTTAAATCTTCCATGAATAAATTTTTAAAATGAATTTTACTAGAAAAACCTCCTCGTCTAAAATTCCCAAATAACTCCTCTTTTTTTGTTCCAATTCCACTCATTTTTTCTTTTACTATCATTCTAAAAAAGAAATCATAATCTGCATGATATTTATATTTCAAATTATATAATCCAACTTTTTTTGCAGAACTATTTTTGATAAAAAATCCTGTAGAATGACTTGAATAAAATCCCCAGCTATATTTAATTTTATGAGGTTTATATCCATGTAGTATCCCCCAATGTTTCTTTACACTTCCAAAAACAAAATCTATATTAGGATTTTTTTGTATATACTTTACTAAAATAGATAAAGCATTTCTTTCAAGAGTATCGTCAGAATTTACCATTCCAATAAAGTCTCCTTTAGCTAACTGCATACCTTTGTTAAATGCATCATAGATTCCATGATCATTTTCACTTAGCCAATAATCGATTTCATTTGAGAATTTTTTTATTATACTTATTGTGTTATCAGTAGACCCTCCATCAATTATAATATACTCAAAATTTTTATATTCTTGGGATAGAACACTTTTTATTGTTTGCTCTAAGTATTTTTCATTATTTTTAACAACAGTGATTATAGAGATTAATGGTTTGTTTTCTTCTTTCTGCTTAAGATTATTAGTTAATCTTAAACCACCCTCACCATACCTTTTTTGATTTGTTTGTGGATATTTAAATAATGTCTTAAAATTTTTTGTTTCTATAATTTTCATTAAAATTTTTAAATATTTTATAATATAATAGTATAATATATTCTAGCATTGCAATCATGTTACCAAATTATTTAGCTCCATATAAAGAAAATGATCTAATAAGATTAGGGGACCAGAAAGATGGTGGATATATAATTTCTAAAAAAATTCTGAACAGATGTAAAAATATAATTTCTTTTGGATTAGGTCTGAATTGGTCTTTTGAAGAAGAATTTTTTACAAAAAACAAAAAAATAAACATTTTCTGCTATGATCATACAATCAATAAAAAAAAATTTTTATCAAAATTTTTAATTGATGGAATTTCATCACTTAAAAATTTTCAAAAACCTAAAGATCTTTTAATTTATTTAAAATATAAAAATTTTTTTAAGAAATCAAAAATTCATATACCTAAAAGAATAGTTCCTAACTTTTTAAATAATGTTTACCCAAATACTGAGTGTATTGAAAATATTACAACTAATAAACAGGATATATTATTAAAAATTGATATCGAAGGCGATGAATACAGATTATTTGAAGATATTATAAATATACAAAATAAAATTTGTGCCTTAATCATTGAATTACACAATATTGATCTTCACAAAAAAAAAATTCAGGAATTTGTTTCAAAATTATCCTCGCAAAAACTTATTCATACTCACGGTGTAAATTTTGGAGATATTGATAAACATAAAGATCCTACTATAGTTGAACTGACATTTATGCATAATTCACTATGTAAAAAAGAAAAAATAAAAAATTATAATCTACCAATAAAAGGTTTGGACTTTCCAAACAAAGAAAATAGAGATGATGTAAAATTATTTTTTGATGTTAGTTAAATCAAATCCCAAGTAATTGGCAAATCTTTTTCAATATTTTGATTAATTTTTTTTCCCTTAATTATCTCTAAAAATTTTGGTAAAATACCGCCTGCTGGCCCTTTCACACAAATATTTTTGTCTGTTAAAATTTCATTTTTTTTAATTTTTCTTTTTGCATAAATTGATTTTCTTTGACTATTTATTACCTCATACTCACTAGGTTGAATTACTTTTTCTCCAGTTCCCAATATTTCATTTTTAGAATGAGATAAACTTACTAATTTTTTCATTTCATCTTTTTCAGATGATAAAACATGATCTGGTCCCTCAAGGTTTTTATCAAGAGTAAAGTGTCTTTCAATTATATCTGCTCCTAGCCCGAGAGACATTACAGATATATCAATACCAGGATAATGATCTGATAGACCTACAGGAATTTTAAATAAATTTTTCATGGTCAAGATTGCATTTAGGTTCATTTCTTTTTCATTTGCCGGATAAGAGGATAAACAGTGAAGTAATATTAAATTTTTATTTCCAGTTCTCTTAAACGCTTCGACAGCATCATAAACTTCAGTTACATTACACATTCCAGTTGAAAGGATTAATGGTTTTCTTGTAAATCCAACTTTTTCAATTAATGGAATGTTTACAGCATCAACCGAAGCAATTTTATAGAAGTCTACTTTTAATTTTTCAAGTAGGTTGACACTCTCAATATCAAATGGTGTACAAAAAATAGGTATTTTTTTCTTTTTTGCATGTGCAAATATTTTTTTATGAAACGAATAATTGATCTTTAATCTATTGAACATTTGATTAATGTCTTCTCTAAGTCCATCTGCTTTCTCTGAATAATTAACACTTTTGACTTTACTAGAAACTCTTGTATTGGACTCAAATGTTTGGAATTTTATTGCATCACATTTGCACAAAACAGCATTATCAATTAATTGTTTTGCAATCTTAATATCCCCATTATGATTTAAACCTGCTTCAGCAATTATAAATGTTCTATTACCCGGTCCAACTTTGTTTTTACCAAGCTTGACGATTGAATTTAGTTTTACAGAATTATTCATCTTTATTACATTTGAAATCTTACTGTATTTATCTGTAAGAATGTTTGCCAAGTCAATAGATTTACTAAAAAGAATTTGGCTATCTGCATAATCAAAGTCCCCACCAGTTCCTAGAGAATATAATTGAGAATATCTAGATATAAATGATTTGGTCTCAGATAGAATTACTTTATAATCTTTAAATTGAACAGGATAAACTATATCTTCTTTATTTTCAGAGATTGAGATAATTTCATTATAATTATTTATTAAATTTGTTTTTAGTAGATTTCGTTTAACAATCCTTTTAATTTCATCAAAATTCATTTTATCTACATAATCATTTTTTGAATAACATATCTCAGCACAAAGGTATGTTTTGTTTTTAGGACCAAGAAACTTGGACATTGTTTTAGGCTCTGAAACTCTATTAAAAATGATGTTTTTATCTGCGAAATAAAGCCAATTTATTTTTTTTGGTAAAATTCTTTTTTTCCTTATTGATATATATATTGATCTGATTCCTCTAAATTTTAATTTAGATTTATGTCCCAATAATCTTGAAGTTAGGTTTAATGGTAAGCTAGAAATTATTACATCATCTTTATTTAAAGATATTTTTTTCTTATTACCAAAAACAATTTCCTCAATAAAATTTTCACTATATTTAAATTTTTCAACTTTATGATTTAAAAAAACTTTTCCACTATTTTTTAATATTTTTTTTTTTATAATTTCATAAAGATGTCCAGTGCCATATTTTCCCACTGCTGTATATTCTTTATTAAAAAAAGGAATAGTTTTTTTTGTAAAAATTATCCTTTTTGGTGCCCACTCTGATGTCATATCTTCAGTTTTTACTCCCCAAACCTTTTCTGGATAATCTTCATAAAATAGAGATTGCAAAGTAGGACCAACTTGATTTATTACATGCGATTTAAATGTTGTACTTTTCTTTTTATCAACATTTAAATTATTTAATTCTTTCTTAATTAGTTTTCTTTTTTCAATTGATAACTGGTTTAATGCCTCTATCGATAACGGATAGTCTACTAATGTTTCAAAAGACTTTCCTATAACATTTTTAGCTCTGTAAGTTCCTGGTATCAAATTTTTTCCAAATAATCTTTTCCAAAATTTCCAAAGCTTAGAATTGTCAGTATGGAAAATGTGAGGTCCAGTGTCTAAAAAGAAATTATTCCATTTCCAAGATCTACACATTCCACCAACTTGATTTTTCATTTCATAAATTTCAACGTTAAATCCCTTTTGACTTAACATCATCCCTGTAACAAGTCCCACTGGTCCAGCTCCCAGAATAATAAATTTTTTTTTATTTTCCATATTTGTTTATTATTTTAAATATTTCTTTTTTTTTTATATCTGAAAATTGTTTTAAACCACCACTACCATCACAACATCCAAGAATTTTTTTTGGTTTTTTAATATCATCTACTATAATATCATTTTTGTTACCAACTATACCTTGGTTAACCAATGTGTAGTTTTTAATTTTTCTTATTTTAGAATAATTTTTATATTGACTCTGAGTATGAATAATATTTTGAATGTAGGAAAAATATGAGCTAGTAGTATCTAGTCTATAAATAATATGATTTTTTTTTCTTAAATATTTTATTGCATCAATTGAAAAATTTCCTTTTCCAGCATCAATCAATACAGTTTTTTTTTTAATTTTTTTTGCATGATTTAAAGAAATAATATTATTTTTGTCAGCAGTGGTGATTATAATATCATATTTATTTAAATTCTCTGGTAATTTATTTAGAATATTTATTTTGGATAAAGTACCAAGTGGTTTAACAAAATTTATTGTATCAGCTAAAGAGCTTAAAATAGCTTGATTTCTTCTATAAGCATAAATGTTTGCCCCTGATTCAACCAATTTAAGTGATAACTTAAAACCTATATTTCCTAGTCCTAAAATTAAAATTTTTTTTCCTCCAATGCCTCTTTTGTCTTTTAAAAATAAGTTATTTATCAATGTTTCTGCTGAATTAATTGCTAAATCATTAGCTTTATAAACGTTTAATTTTGACTTTTTTATATAATCCTTAGCTGATCTTTCAATATTGATTAAATTAATATTACTATTTTTGGATTGAATTTTTTTTTCAATATCAACGAAAATATAATCAACATTACCATCAACATATTTTAATATTCTTTTTGCTAAATTATCATTGAAAACTACAGCACCAAAAAATATATACTCTTGATTTTCCCTGATAGGGGTAAGGAAAAATGATTTATTCTCTTTTTTTTTTGTATTACCTAAAAAGAAACAAATTTTTTTTGACTCAGAATTTCTATTTTTTATTGACTTTATTAATTTTACTACATTTTTCATATTAAGATGTATATGATGTATATCATTAAGAGTATGGCAAAAAAAAGTAAATTTGATGTATTAATTCAAGCTAGAATAGGATCAACAAGATTACCAGGTAAAGTTTTAAAAAATTACAAAAGTAAAAATCTTTTGAAAGTTCTGGTTAATAGATTAAATAAAAGCCAAAATATACGTAAAATTATCATTTGTACCACGGAATTAAAACAAGATGAGAGAATTGTTGGATTTTGTAAAAGAAATAATATAAATTTTTTTAAAGGTGAAAATCAGGATGTATTATCAAGGTATTACTTTGCTGCAAAAAAATTTCAATCAAAAATAATTGTAAGAATTACTTCAGATTGTCCATTTATTGATTACAGAATATTAGACAAGATGATTCAAAAATTCAAAAATAACAATTTTGATTACTATGCAAATACATATCCCCTACCCACTAAATTTCCTGATGGTATGGACATTGAGATATTTAAATATTCAACACTTAAGAAAACATTTGAGAATGCCAAATTACCATCCGAAAGAGAGCATGTCACACCCTATATGTTTAATTCAAAAAAATTTAAATGTAAAAAAATGGAAATACCAAAAAATTATTCTAAATATAGGTTCTGTATTGATTTTAAAAAGGATTATTTATTATTTAAAAAAATTATAGATGAATTTAAAAATAATGTTTACAATATCTCTATGCTTGATCTTATAAAATATGTAAATAAAAATAAAAAAATTATTAAATATCAAAAAAATATTAAAAGAAATTCAGGTTGGAATAAGTCATTAAAAAAAGATGAAAAATATAAATAAATTTGTTTTAGTTACAGGCTCAGAGAGCCAAATGGGAAGAGAGCTTTGTAGCAAATTAATTCATAACCAATTTAAAGTAATAAAAATTGATAGATTTCAAAAAAAACAAAAAGATTATTACAAAATTGACTTTACAAATAAAATACAAATAAAAAATACACTTTATAAATTAACCAAAAAATATAAAAATATTAATGCATTATTCAATTTGGCAGCATCTCAAGTTTTTACAAGTTTTGAAAAAAGAACTCATGAAGAAATTGATGAAATTATGGATGTAAATATCAAGAGTAATATTTTAATGACACAATTTGTTTTCAACAAATACTTTAAAAAAAATAAGCAAGGAAAAATAATTAATATTTCATCTATTTTTGGTTTTAGTTCCCCTGATTTTAAAAATTATGGCATAAATGATAGGAAATCATCAGAAATTTATGGAGCCTCTAAAGCAGCAATAATTCAACTTACAAAATATTTTGCTAAATATATGTCAAATTATAATATTAATGTAAATTGTGTTTCACCAGGTGGAATTAAAAGCTTTAAAACTCAAAATAAAAAATTTATTAACAGATACTCAAAAAAAGTACCTTTAAAAAGAATGGCTAATGTCGAAGAAATATGTGATTTACTATTATTCTTAATTTCTGAGAAATCAAATTATATAAATGGTGAAAATATAGTTATAGATGGTGGATATACAGTTTAATTAATAAGTAAGTCTTCTTTTTGTTTTTGAATTTTTTAAGATTTTTTTTTTAAGAAATTTACTTATTTTAAGAAATACTTTATCGCAAGACTTTAGATATTTATTAATTCTTTCATCAGAGTGTGCAAAAGAAATAAACATATAATTTGTTGCTAAATATTTTTCTTCAAGCATTAACTTTGTAAACATTGTATGCAAAACTTCATTATCAATGTTTTTATAATTAAAATAAAAAGATGGCATAGAATAAAAATTATTAGTTGTTATTTCCAAATTGTTTTTTTTTGCTAAAGATATCCATGAATTTAATATAAATTTGCCTTTTTTTTTTATATTTATAAAGACTTTATTTTTTTTCATAAAATCTATAGTAGCCAAAGCTGCAACAAAACCCACTCTTTCAGTCCATGCAGTAGAGCTAATGAATGTTTTATTGCCTTTTTCCATAAATTTTTTTTTTCCAATTACTGCAGAAATAGGATAGCCATTTCCTAGAGCTTTTCCATAAATTACAATATCTGGTAGCAATCCTGCCTTTTTATAAACTCCTCCCAAAGTTTCTCTCCAGCCAGATGTGATTTCATCTACGATTACTATTATTTTTTTTTTTCTTTTTAATTGATTAATTGTTTTTACAAAATTTGAACTAAGATATTGATTACGTGCACCTTCAACAACTAAAATTCCTGCATCTTTATTTTTTTTAAATATTTGAATCAGTTTTTTTTCATTATTAAAATCAACTGGAATAGTTGAGTTTTTTAGTGATTTAGGAATTCCTAAGGGTTTTAAATTTTTCAGTAAATGATTATTTAAATTTTTAATATTTGATAAATTTGCAGAAATATACCAATCATGCCATCCATGATATCCACTAAAAACAACTTTATATTTTTTAGTTGATGATCTGGCAATTCTAATGGCCATTGCCATTGCCTCACCTCCACCTTTTGCAAATTTTACTTGTTGGGCAAATCTATCATGTTTTAAAAGTTCTTTTGCCAACAAATATTCTTCATAACAATTTAAAGTAGTATTAATACCCTTTGATATAGCTTTCTTAACTTTTTTGTCTACATAACTATTAGAGTAACCTAAAATTGCAGTACCTATACCCATTATACTAAAATCTTTATAATTTTTATTATCTAATGAATTTATATTTATTCCTTTTGCATCTTTAAAATAAGTTGGCCAACCAGAGGGTAAAAATCTTAAAGGTCTTTTAGACAGCAGACCATTACCACCTGGAATTAATTTTAATGCATTTTTCCAAATATTCTTACTTTTCATAAAAAAAAATTTATTGACTTTAAAGCATCCTCAAAGTCTTTTAATAAAAAACTTTTTTTTGATTTTATTGTTTTCAAAAAATAATTTACAGATTTTTTATTAGATTGATTATAGTCATTCTTATTCAAAAAAGACCCTATTTTTTTTTTCGGTGGAGATTTGTATAATTTTTTTTTATCAAAAGTATCTCTTGGATATAATTCAAAAACATTATTATTATAAAATTTTATAATAGAATTTGTAAAATATATTGAAATTTCATCACTATATGGGGAACTATAAGAAAAAAAGCATGTTAATATAAAATTTTTAGAGCTCATTAAAATTACACTACAATCATTTCTTTTATTGATATTAAGATTAATTATTTTTTTATATTCAAACATGTTAAAGAATTTCATTAATAGATTAACATAATGTACACCTAGATTTCCTGAAATTTTCTCAAAATTATTATTACTTTTAAATCTCCAATTATTTATAAATTGATTTTTGAATGAAATACCATTTGTCAACTTAATATCAATAAATTGAACTTTGCCATATTTTTTTAGAGATAAACATTTTTTCAAATATTTATCTAGTTCACTAAATCTTAAATTATAATTAAAATAAATTTTCTTTTTTTGTTTTATTTCTAAATTGTTTAAAAACTGAAATTCTAATTTAGATGATGCGCCTGGCTTTTCACAAAAAATATACTTTTTTTTTTTTATAAAGTATGAAATATAATATTTATGCGTATTTGTAGGAGAACAAATTAAAATTCCATCACAATCCTCTAGATCTTTAAGAATACAGGTATATTTGATTTTATTTTTGTTTTGTAACTTGTTGATTATTTTAGCCTTATAAACAAAAACTAATAATTTACTAACTAACTTTGAATTAACTAAAAAATCTATGTGTTTTGAAGCATGATTTCTATATCCAATAATACCTATTTTCATTATGTATTAGTACAACCTTTGCATGGATATATTTCTGAACGCTGTTTGTTTAAATGTTTTTTTCTTAATTCGTTATAGTGTTTTGAATTCCAAATGTCTTTAATATCTGTTTGATTGTAATTAAATTTACTTAATATTGATTTATAATCATAATCACAAGGATTAACAACTCCATCATACCACACAAATATTCTTTTCCATAAATCTGAACAAGCATTCATCTCATTGTTGATTTTATTTGTATAAGAACTTTCCCAAGGTAAATAATTCACAAATGCAACTGAGTCTGTATATTTACCATAAACTTCTTTCATCTTTTCAAAATCCTGATTTTCTGAAATTTTCACACCTGATGCGCGTATAATTGTATTTGTATTAGAAAATTTTTTTTTTATATCTAGCAACAATTCCATATTTTTTAATAATTTTTCAAAATTTCCTTTTACTCTAATCTTTTCGTAATTAACTTTATCTGGTGCATCAGATGAAATTACTAAAGTTTGCACATTATTTCTAAATATTGCCTCAGCTAATTCCTCATTTAAATTGGACAAGTTTGAATTAATTTTGATAGCAACAAATTTATCTTTACAGTAATCTAAAAACTTTACTAAATCTTTATTTAAAGTTGGTTCTCCTCTTGATGCAAAAGTTATAGCCTCTACATTTCCTTCTAATTCATCAATTATTCTTTTAAATAATTCAAATTTCATGAAGCCCATGAAGCCATTTTTCTTTGATGAAAAAGTTTTGTCAGTTTGATAACACATAACACATCTAAAGTTACAAACAGATGCTGGTTCAATCTGAACACATGGTGGGTAATCTTCTACAATTTTATCTTGGGGGTAAGTTTTATATTTATATCTATAGATTACATATCTCGCCAATTTTTTTTCATCATCCAGTAACTTGGAAAACTCTAATTTATCATATTCATTAAATCTAAAAATATGATTACTTTCACCATTTAAAATTACCTTATAGCTATTTATGATTTTTTCTAGAATATCTTGATTATCAACTTTTTTTCTTAAATGAATTAATTTTTCATAAATTTGATTTTCAGTCAAATCGTGATTAGTAAATAATTTTTCAAAACCAGCTTGCAGAAATTCATTATTATTTTGATTTACCATAATTTTGACATTAAAAGTTTAATTAATAATATCTTTAAATTTTTATAATATAAACTAATTCATTAAATGTATTCATTAAAATTAATTTTTTCAACATTAACTAAAAGTCAAAG
>CACDQB010000005.1 GCA_902554795.1 uncultured Pelagibacteraceae bacterium
ACTCTTTATGCAAAAGTATAATTGGTCAACAAATTAGTGTAGCAGCTGCTAATTCAGTTTTTTTAAAATTTAAAAAAAAATGCAAAAATAAGATAAATGCAAAAACAATAAATAAACTCTCTACTAATCAACTAAAAAGCTGTGGATTAAGTAGACAAAAAGTAAAAGGTATTAAAAGTTTAGCTAAACAAGTATTGAATAAAACATTTAAACCAAAACTAATTCCAAAAATGTCGGATGAAGAAGCAATTATTTACCTTTCAGATTTAAAGCAAATTGGAAGATGGTCAGCTGAAATGATTTTGCTATTCACTTATAATCGCCCTGATATTTGGCCAATTCAAGATATTGGTCTTTTAAGAGCTATATCTAAAAATTATAAGAAAAAATATTTACCTCCAGATAATTACGTAAATTTATTAAAAAAAAGATTCTCACCATATTGTTCAGTTGCTACCTGGTATTTATGGAGAAGTATTGACCCCGAGCCTATTCAGTATTAAATCCCTCAATAACCTGCATATGCCTGATGGTTGTATTTTTTGCAATGTCCCAACCATCTTGGTACTCTTTAGATGCGTGGCACTCTAATGCTTTTTCATAACTGGGAAATTCCCAAACTACAGTTCTAACAAATTCATCACCATTAAAGGTTTTATGTTGACCACCTCTTACTAATGGAATTCCTCCAAAACCTTTTATAATTGGAGTAACTTTCTCAGCATATTTTTTTAAGTTTTCATGATTTTTTATGTCCAAATATAAGCTTATCCAATAACCTTTTTTCATATTAATTTATCCACCCTTCATATTTATATAAATTTTTTTGAATATATGATGGTAATTTATTCAAAGGCTGTTCAATAAGTTTATTACCATTTCCTATTTTATTTAATCTTTTGTCTACTTTAAGATCATAAATTGCCTGTTTATTATTAATTATATCTTCAATTTCTTCTTTGGACATTGGGTTTAAATCAAATTCTCGATGATGTAAGTAAGATTTTAATTTATGTTCAATTTCTGCAGCTGTTTTTATATTTGAGAAATGCCAACCACCGTTTTCTATAAATTTAATATTAATATATTTTTTTTTTGAAAAAAAGGTATCAATTCTAAAAAAAGAATATTTTTTATCTTTAATATTTCTTAACCATTGAGGAGATTTTAAATATTTTTTTTTACAAGCTTTTGTTCCTGACCAAATTAGATCTGGTAGTTTCAAATTTAATTTGTAGTAGAACATGTCTTGTTTAAATAAAATAATTTGATCGTTTATTGTATTCCAGTCTATCTTTTCTAAGTTCGGAATCTCATCAACATCAGATATTAAAATTAAATCTTTTTCGTTAGCAAATTCTAAACCTTTTGATATATAGTTTCTTTGTTCATTTTCTCTTAAGGCTGCATTTAATATATGTTTTCTTGATTTTTCACCCTCATTATCTGTTTTAAGTACCTGTTCAATACCACTTGGCTCTTCATCAAAAATTAAATATACGATTTTTTTCTCAAATTTTTTATATTTTTTGATATCAAATTTTAATTTTCTCTTTTCGCCTTTGTGATTAAAGGTACTTTCAACAATGATGAAGTAATCAATCACTGGATTAAGTATATTTAATCTTAAATCTAAAACAACTTCCTCATCGAAGTACATAAAACAATCAAATATTTTCATATTTTTTTATTATTTAAAAATAACTTATAACTAAATTAAAAAAAGTTAAATATTCGATTTGTTTATTTCGAAAACTAGCTGAGCAATAATTGATAGAGCAATTTCAGGAGCAGATTTTCCCCCAAGTTTTAATCCTATTGGTCCATGGATCGAATTAATCGCTTCATTGTTAAATCCAATTTCTTTTAATCTTTTACATCTTTTTTCATGGGTTTTTTTACTTCCTAGAGCACCTATATAAAAAAATTTCTTTTTTAACGCATGTTTCAAAGCTGGGTCGTCAATTTTTGGATCATGGGTTAAAGTAATTAAAGCCATATTCGAGTTAGTTTCAATATTTTCAAAAACTTCATCAGGCCATTTATTAATAATTTTAACATCTTTAAATGTTTGTTTGGTTATAAAATATTTTCTTGGATCAATAATTGTAATATTAAAATTAAAATTTTTTAAAAACTCAATTAAATACTGAGCAATATGCACAGCACCTACAATTATAATTTCAATTGGTTTAGTATAATTTTGAATAAAAATTTCAGTTCCATCAATGATACCGCTTTTTTTTAAATTATAATGATTTTGAATTTTATCTTTATAATTAATAAAATTTTTACTTAAAGTTATCCCAGTTCTAAAAATTTCAGATGATCCATTAGTTAAATTAGTTAAAACAGAAAATTTTTCATTGGATGATGCTTTTTTAATTATTTCTTTTATTATTTCTATTTTCATTAATTTATTTGTTCTATAAAAACGGTCATTTCTCCTCCGCATGCAAGCCCTACGTCCCAAGCATTTTCATCAGAGATTTTGAAATCAATTTTCTTAAATGAATTTTTGTTTTTTATTAATTCTAAACATTCAGTAATTACGCTTGTTTCTACGCAACCACCTGAAACTGATCCTAAAAAATTGCCTTTTTCATTAATTACCATTTTGCTTCCAATTTGAAATGGAGAGGATCCCCAAGTTTCAACCACGGTTGCAAGAGCTACTTGTTGACCAGACTCAATCCATGAAATTGCTTCTTCTAAAATCGTATTTTTAAATGATTGTCTCATTTATTAAATTATTTTGAATTTCACATTCCTTCAAAAATAATGTGCTCTCTAACAACATTATTTTCTAAGTGTCTTCTGGCCTCAACATACTCTTCAGAATTGTAACAATTTTTTGCAGTTTCAATATCTGGAAATTCTGCAAGAGCCACTCTAACCATTTCCCTACCTTCCAAAGTTATATTATTTGCACTTCTAGCCAATATTTTTCCAGAATATTTTTCAACTGCCTCTTTAGCTTTAACAGCATATTTTTTAAGTCTTTCGTGATCTTTTATTTCAGTATAATTCGCAATCCAATAAGCTTTCATAATTCTCCTTTTTAAATTTTTTTAATTATGATACCAAATTTATGTGAAAAAATTATTTTTAAATTTCTTTGGAACATTGTTATTTTTGATATTTTCATCATTAACACAAGTGAATGCCGATGAATTATTTAATAACGGAAAAGAAGTTTTTCTAGGTGCTGGTAATTGTGCAGCATGCCATATGCTCTCAGATGCTGGATCGAACGCAATGGTTGGTCCAAATTTAAATGAAATCAGACCTGATATTCAAAGAATTATAATAGCAGTTAGAAACGGTATAGGAGTAATGCCTGCAATGGAGGGTATACTAACCGATGAAGAAATAGAAGCGGTTGCTCATTATACTTCTATAGCTGCGGAACAATAATAATAATTTTAACTATAATTTTTTATCCAGTGTTTAGCTATATCTACTCTTTTGCAGATCCAAATATCCTTAAATTTTGAAATATAATTTAAAAATTTTTTAAGTGACTGTATTCTACCAGGCCTTCCAATTAATCTACAGTGCAAGCCAACTGACATCATCTTTGGTGAAGTTTTTCCTTCCTCATAAAGGGCATCGAAACTATCTTTTAAATAATTATAAAATTGTTCACCCGAATTAAATCCTTGATTGGTTGCAAACCTCATATCATTGTTATCAAGTGTATAAGGAACCATTAGCTGTTTTTTATTTCCTTTTTTTATCCAATAAGGAAGATCATCACTGTATGTATCGCTACAGTATAAAAAACTACCATTATCAATTACTAAATCTAGAGTATTTTCACTACACCTACCAGTGTACCAACCAGCAGGTTGATTACCAAAAATTTTTTTTATAGATTTTACTGCAAGTTTCATATCATTCTTTTCTTTTTTCTTTGATACATTTTGATAGTCAATCCATCTCCACCCATGACTAGCAACTTCATAATTTGCTTTTTTTATAGCCGAACAAACTTCTTTATTTCTTTCCAATGCCATACCAACTCCAAAAATAGTAAGTGGAATTTTATTCTTATTAAATAGGTCATGAATTCTCCAAAAACCTCTTCTTGATCCATATTCATAAATTGACTCCATATTTAAGTGTCGACCTGTAATTGGTTTTGCTCCTATAATTTCTGATAAAAATATTTCAGAAGTTTTATCACCATGAAGAGTACAATTCTCTGCTCCCTCCTCGTAATTAAGCACAAATTGCAAAGCTAACTTAGCATTACCAGGCCACTTTACTTTAACTTTTTGGGAACCATATCCTACCAAATCTCTTGGGTATTTTTTTTTCATTTTTTCAAAATAATTTTATCTTTTTTAAATTTATAAATAACAAGATTGTTTCCTTTTCCTTTTCTATCAACAATTAGGAAATTCATATTTTTCATAGCAATCAACGGAAAGTGCCAAATACCAGCATTGTAATTAATCCCAGTTTGTTTTGGGACCACAAAGGATTGGATTTTATTCACATCTGGTTTATCTCCTTTTGGTGCTACAAATACTAAAAATTTTGTATCTTCCATTGGTATAAAGGCTTGGCTACCCAAAGGGTGTTTTTCCATCATATCAATGTTCATAGGAAAACTTCTTTTTTTTGCTTTAAAAATACTAACAATTGCTTTCCCTTTGTTTTTAGATGCATCTAAATTTATCAAATTATCAAATCTTTTTGCATATCCATCATTAATATTTATAGGATTTTTTTTTGACGTATCTATTAATTGACCAAATTTAGAAAAATTTTTTTTAGTAATTTTTTTTGCTTTTATTACTTTCATTTCACAAACTTTCCAAATGCCCTTATTCTTGAAATTCCACCGTCTGGATAGATATTTATTTTAAGATAATTTTCCTTACTTCTTTTAATTAAGAATTTTTTAAAAATATGTTTCTTGTGAGCTGAGAGTTTTGACTTATTTAAAATAAACTTCCAATTTTTTGAATTATTAACAATTGATTTATTGGACAAATCTTTTGAAATGCTTGCAGTTTGAATTGAACAACTATCGGGATAGTTTCCTTTAAAATGATGGGTATCTATCTCTAATTTTTTTATTAATCCTGGTTTTCCAAATTTTATTATGAGCCAATCAAAGTTTTTTCCTCTACTTCTTCTTGTTTCCCAACCATCTCCCATATTTTTTCCTTTACCAGGAGCTATTATATTTTCAGCCCTGCCAAAGTGTTCATTATTACAACCAATAATTGAAGCGCCATTTAAAACAGATGTAAGGTTGACAGTTTTGTTGCTTAAAAAGTTTTTCTCCATTTCAATTTTGCCATAAAGCCTTAGTCTTGCAACTCCACCATCTGGAAAAATGTTTAGTCTTATATAATTAAAAACAGATTTGTTTTTTGATTTGAAGCCATGGTTTCGGCTTGGCCCAAGTTTTTTTTTGCTCAGTAAAGAAATCCATTTTGTTTTCTTATTAGGTTTTGTTTTACTTAAGCAACCCTCTAACGAAGCATGTGTAGGCTGATTTCCATTGAAGTGTGTTGTGTCAATATCTATATCAAATATCTTTCCAGGTTTGCCAAGTTTTAAAATTAAATAATCAAAACCTTTTGATCTTCTTCTCCTTGTTTCCCATCCATCCATCCATTTACCATGTTTGTCAAATAGTCCATCTTTAAAAACTGGATTTTCGATGTTTAATATTCTATGAGCAGCTGCAAAAAAATCATCAGTCTTAAATATAATTTTAGATCCAATTCTTGGATCTGCTAAGTTAATCATTTTTGCACTTATAAATTTTTTCATTTTTTGTTTATTTCATTCAAACGAAAGGTTGCGATTTTTTTTACTTGTTTTTTTGCTTCAAGGAATTCATTTTCTACATCACTTTGTATTCTTTGTCTAAAATTATTCAAAATTTCATTTTTATCTTTACCTTTTACGGCAATTATAAAAGGAAAATTAAACTTTTTTTTATATTCTGAATTTAATTTTTTAAATTCCTCATATTCATCATTAGAACATTGGTTTAATTTTGCAGAGGCTTGTTCTGATATAGATTCAGAGGTCATTTTTTTTGCTACAGCAAGCTCAGGATGAGCATTTAAAATCTCTAAAATTTTATTCCTTTCGTAATTTTCATAAATATCAAGCATTTTAAACACAATATCTTCAAAGTTTTTAAATGGTTTTAACTCAAAAGCTTCCATAGCAACTGACTCAGTTTTTTCAAAAACATTACCAAATATAGACAAAAAATCAGACTTGTTAAGATCGTTAATGTTATCTATTGTTCTCATATAACTTTTAAAAATTTAAGTTTGAAATTAAATGATACTATAATTTTATGACAAAGCTCACAACTCATGTTTTAGATGTGTATTCTGGTAAACCTGGCAAAGGAATCTTAGTTGAGTTGTTTTGTATTAATAATTCAGAACGAAAAAAATTAACGTCAACAAAACTCAATGACGATGGTAGAACTAACTCACCATTAGTAGAGGGAGATGTTTTTATTAAGGGTAAATATGAATTAGTTTTCCATATTGGTGATTATTTTAAAAATTCATCTTCAGCTAGCGATGTACCATTCTTGGATGATGTCGTTATTAGATTTGGTATTTCAGATCCCTCACAGCATTATCATGTTCCTTTACTTGTTTCACCCTGGAGTTATTCTACTTATAGAGGTAGTTAAGTGATATCGAGTTCTGTTAAATTTCTATTAAATGACAAGCTTATAGTAATCAAAAATCCCGATCCAAATCAAACGTTACTTAATTATATTAGAACTGAATTAAAAAAGACTGGAACTAAAGAAGGATGTTCAGAGGGTGGTTGTGGCGCATGTACAATTGTTTTAGGTGAATTAGTCGATAATAAAATTGAATATAAAGCAATTAATTCTTGTATTTCGTTTGTTCCAACACTGAATGGTAAACAACTTATAATTGTTGAAGATTTAGTTTCTCAAAATGGAAAACTTCACCCAGTGCAAGATGCAATGGTGAAATTTCATGGCTCTCAATGTGGTTTCTGCACACCAGGATTTGTTATGTCATTATTTTCAATGTTTAAAAATAATAAAAGTCTCAATAATGAATTAATATCAGATTCTATATCCGGTAATTTATGTCGTTGTACTGGTTACAGACCCATAATTGATGCTGCAAAAAGTTTAAATAAAATAAATAAAAATGATCAATTTTCTAAAAATAAAAATAAAATTATTCAGCAATTAAAAAAAATTAAACCAAAAAATATTTATATTAAAAAAGATGATAAAATTTATTTTTCACCAAAAAATATTAAAGATTTAAAAGGTATAATTAAAAAAAATTCTAATTTTAGTTTTCTTGCTGGAGGTACCGACTTATCTTTAAAAGTTACAAAAGAGAGAAAAGAAATTCCATTTATAATTGATTTAAAAGAAATTAGTGAATTAGATTTTATCAAAGTAAGTAAAAATTATTTAGAAGTTGGTTCCGCTACACCTTTAATAAAATTTGAAAAAGAAATTAAAAAGTATTATCCAGATTTTTATTTGGTTCTAAAAAGATATGGTTCTGTTCAAATTCGAAATGTTGGAACTATAGGTGGTAATATTGCAACTGCATCTCCAATAGGAGATTCATTACCGATTCTACTATCATTAAATGCAGAGGTTTTAATTGAAAGTTTTAATAAAAGAAAAGTGTTACCTTTAAATAATTTTTTTCTTGATTACAGAAAAACTAAATTAAAAAACAATGAATTTATACACTCAATTAAAATACCATTATTTAAGAAAAATATTTTTAAGGCATTTAAGATATCAAAAAGATTTGATGATGATATTTCATCTGTTTGTGGATCTTTTAATTTTGAGATTAATAATAATAAAATTAAAGAGGTTTATATTGCATATGGAGGCATGGCTGCTGTACCAAAAAGAGCTAAAGCATGTGAAAAAATTCTTAAAAATAAGCCTCTTACCATCAATACTTTTGACCAAGCAAAAAGATATTTAGAAAAAGATTTAAGTCCTATTGGAGACATGAGAGCTAGTAAAGAATACAGACTAGAGATAGCAAAAAATTTATTGATGAAATGTTTCGTAGAAATAAATTCTAATAAGTTATCAAGAGTAAATTAAATGAGTAAAGAGAACTACATTGAGGAAACAAGACCACATGATAGTGCCTATAAGCATGTGAGTGGATATGCAGAGTACACTGATGATATTAATGAACCAAAAAATACCATTTATGGTGCTATTGGTTTAAGCAAAAAAGCTCATGCAATAATCAAAAAAATAGACCTCACTGAAGTAAAAAAAAGTGAAGGAGTGATATCGGTAGTTACTCAAAGAGATATCCCTGGTAGAAATGACGTAGGTCCAGTTTTTGAAGGTGATCCAATTTTTCCAGAAAAAAAAGTAGAGTTTTTTGGTCAGCCATTATTCGCTGTAGCTGCTACAACCACAGAACTTGCTAGAAAGGCAGTATTAAAAGCCAAAGTTACCTATCAAGATTTAAAACCAGTTATCACAATAAAAGAAGCTTTAAATAAGAAGCAATTTTTATTTAAACCTAGAAAAGTTAAAAAAGGTAATCCTTCTATAAAAATAAAAAATTCAAAAAATAATTTAAAAGGAAATTTTACAACTGGAAGTCAAGAGCATTTTTATTTAGAGGGGCAAGCAGCTTTTGTTGTTCCTAAAGAGGACGATAATTTTTTAGTTTATAGTTCGACACAACATCCATCAGAAACACAACAGTTAATTGCAAAAATGTTTAATCAAAAAAGCAATTCAATAAATGTTGAAGTCAGAAGAATTGGAGGTGGGTTTGGTGGAAAGGAAACAAATTTTATGACAGCGTGTATTTGTGCTTTGTTGTCAAAAAAAACAAGGCAGCCAGTAAAATTAAGATTAGATAGAGATGATGATATAATATTGACCGGTAAAAGACATGAATTTTTATCTGAATATGAAGTTGGTTTTGACGATGAAGGAATTATTGAGGGATTAAAATTAAACTTATCTTCAAATTGTGGAATGTCACCTGATTTATCAGCTGCTATAAATGAAAGAGCTTTGCTTCATATAGACAATGCATATTATATTTCAGATATCGAGGTAACAAATAATTTATGTAAAACAAATATTCCAACCTCAACTGCATTTAGAGGCTTTGGTGGAAATCAAGGGATGATGGCTATAGAAAATATTATAGATAATATCGCAAGGTATTTAAAAAAAGATCCTATAGAAGTCAGAAAAATAAATTTTTATCAAAAAGATAAAAGAAATGTAACTCATTATGGAATGACTGTTGAAGATAATGTCATTAATGAAATATTTAAAAAATTAGAAAGTAAATCTAATTATAAGAAAAGATATTTGGACATAAGAAAATTTAATGAAAAAAATAAATTTAAAAAGAAGGGTATAGCTATTACACCTTTAAAATTTGGTATTTCATTTACAACAATTCATTTAAATCAAGCAGGAGCATTAGTTCATATTTACACAGATGGAAGTATTCATTTAAATCATGGAGGTATTGAAATGGGCCAGGGGACCCATACAAAGATAGCTCAATTAGTGGCTAATTCTTTTGGATTACCTTATGGTTTAGTTCATATTTCATCAACAAATACAGCTAAGGTGCCAAATACTTCAGCTAGCGCCGCTTCATCAACTACAGACCTTAACGGAGCTGCAGCGTTAAATGCAGTAGCTAAAATTAAATTAAATTTAGAAAAATTTATTAAGAAAAAATTTAAGATCTATAATCAAGAGGCAGTCTATAAAGATCAACATATAATATTTGGAAATAGACAATTTGAATTTAAAAGCATAATTCAAGAGGCATATTTAAATAGAATTTCTCTTTCATCATCAGGCTTCTATTCAACACCAAAAATTAATTTTGATAAAAAAAAATTTAGAGGAAGACCTTTTTATTACTTTTGTTATGGAGCAGCTGTTTCGGAAGTAACTGTAGATACATTAACGGGTGAAAATATACTGGAAAGAGTGGATATCTTGCATGATGCCGGCAAACCAATAAATCCTGCACTAGAACTAGGTCAGATTGAGGGTGGCTTTGTTCAAGGGCAAGGTTGGCTAACAATAGAAGAATTAAAGTGGAAATCAGATGGTCAGATTACAACTTTTTCACCATCGACTTATAAAATACCTGCAGTAAGCGATATTCCAAAAAAATTTAATGTAGAAATTTTTAAGGAGGGATTAAATAAAGAAAAAGTTGTTAATAAAGCAAAAACAACTGGTGAACCTCCTTTGATGCTAGCTATGAGTGTTTTTTATGCAATAAAGGATGCAGTTGCTTCAATTGGAAATTATCAGTTTGCACCAGAACTTAATGCACCGGCAACCCCCGAAAGAATTTTAATGAGTATTAACAAAATTAAAAATAAAATAAAAAATTAAAATGGAAGATAAAAAAAAATTTATGGCAAGAGCCATTGAGCTATCAATAAATAGTGCAAATACTATTGGTGGTCCCTTCGGAAGTGTTATAGTTAAAGATGATAAGATTATTGCTGAGGGTTCAAATAAAGTTACTTCTTCAAATGATCCAACTGCTCATGGAGAAATAGTAGCAATTCGAGAAGCCTGTAAAAATTTAAATACTTTTGATCTTTCTCGATGTGAGATTTATACATCTTGTGAACCTTGCCCGATGTGTCTCTCAGCAATTTATTGGTCAAGATTAGATAAAATATATTATGCAAACACTAGAGAAGATGCAAAAAATATAGATTTCGATGACTCGTTTATTTATTCAGAAATTCCAAAAAAAATTGATGATAGGAAAATTAAAATGGTACAAATGCTAAGAGATGAAGCTTTAAAAGCATTTGAAATTTGGGATAAAAAAGTAGATAAAATTAAATATTGATGGAATTTTTACCTTATACAATAAAATGGTTAGAAGTTATTTTAAGATGGGGCCATGTCTTGTTTGCAATATTATGGGTAGGAAATAGTTTTTTATTTAATTACTTAGATAATAATTTAAATAAAAATATAACAAGTGATGATATCGATGGTGAAGGATATCTGATGCATTCAGGTTTTTTTTACAAACTTTCGAGGTTAAAAACATCTCCACCTCAGGATTACTTAAATAGATTAGTAATCTTCAAATGGCAAAGTTACTTAACTTTTGTAACTGGAATGTTGCTATTAGTTGTAATTTACTATTATAACGCTGGTGTATTAATGGTTGATAAGCGTGTTCTGTTAATACCCTCTAGTTATGCAATTATTATCTCACTTTTATCGTTGATTATTTCTTGGTTTGTTTACGATCTTTTATGTAAATCAAAATTAATTGAGAATAATATTTTATTTATATCCACGGCAATAATTTTGCTGGCAGTTGTATCATTTGGACTTACAAAATTATTTGGACCGAAATTTGCAATTTTAAGTGTTGGATTAATCATTGGATCCAATATGTTTGGTAATGTTTTCACGGTAATCATCCCTAATCAAATGAACATAATTAGTAGCAGCGAAAGAGGTGAAAAATTTGATATGAGCTTATCTTTAGCAGCTAAACAAAGATCAATTCACAATAATTATTCAACTTTTTTAGTTTTGTTTATAATGCTTTCTGGGCATTCGAGCTTTTTAGTTTATCACCAATATAATTGGTTAATATTATGTGCGATTGCCGTTATTTCTGGAGTAGCAAGACATTATTTTAATTTAAGAGGAAGAAACATTCATAGGTTGTATATTTTAATTTCTTCAATAATAGCACTTATCGTTCTTGCAGTTTTAGTTTTATTATTTAAATAACTAGATATAAAAAATTATGTCTGAAAAAATGATTGTTAGCTGGGATGAGTATAATAAAACTGTTGAGAAACTTGCAATCCAAATTGATGAGAGCGGATATAAACCAACAATACTAGTTGGTATCATGCGTGGAGCAGCGCCGATGATAGATGTTTTAAGTAGAATTTTTAAATTAAAATGTGCATATCTAGCAGTTGAGTCTTACAGTGGTAAGGGAGTAGAGGATGAGCAGGGTGATATTGTGTTTTCAAGAGAAATGAGTTCGATAGCACCTAATATGGGTGGAAAAATACTTTTATGTGATGATTTATCTGACACAGGAATCACTTTTAACAAAAGTATAGACTGGTTAAGAAAATACGAGCCCATTAAGGATAAAATAGAAGATATTAAAACAGCAACATTGTTTAAAAAAAAGAAATCAACATTTGAGCCAGACTTTTGTGCAAATAGACTACCTGATAATCCTTGGATAGTACAACCCTTCGAAATTTACGAAGAATTAAGGATTGAAGAAATCAAAAAAAAACATCAGATATAAAAAAGGCCAGTTAAAAAACCGGCCTTTTAAATTTTTTAAATTGGAAACTGATTACTTAGGTATATCTCCTTCAACACCTTTAACGTAAGTCATCATTCCTGCAAGCATTCCATCATCTGCAGTTTTTCCTTCAGCAACCATCAAGTTACCTTTCTGGTCATAAATTGGTCCAGTGAAAGAATGAACTTTACCAGATGCTAAATCTGCTTGAAGTTTTTTAACTTTTGATCTTAGGTCAGCTGGCATTTGTGAATCTAAATCTGATATCACAACCATACCATCTCCAATACCATGCCAAGTATCTTTTTGACTCCATGTACCGTTCGCAACAGCTTTAACTCTGTCTACGTAATATGGCCCCCAATTGTTTTCAACTGAAGTCAATACAGCTTTAGGAGCAAACTTGTCCATATCACTTGCTTGTCCAAAAGCATATACTCCAGCTTTTTCAGCAATTTGAACAATAGCAGTACTATCTGTATGTTGAGCAATTACATCAGCACCTTGGTCAATTAAAGCTTTAGCTGCCTCTGCTTCTTTACCTGGATCGTACCAAGTGAAAGCCCAAACAATTTTAGTTTTAATATTTGGATTAACTTTTTGAGCCGCTAAAGTAAATGAATTGATACCCCTGATAACTTCAGGTATTGGAAAAGATGCCACGTAACCAATAACATTTGATTTTGTCATAGTTCCAGCGATTGTTCCTAAGATTGTTCTACCTTCGTAGAATCTAGCTGCGTATGTAGAAACATTTGGATGTTCTCTTTTATATCCAGTAGCATGTTCAAATTTTACGTTTGGAAACTCTTTTGCAACTTTGTTAGTTGGATTCATATATCCAAAACTAGTTGTAAAGATAACATCATGACCTGAATTAGCTAATTGTCTAAGAACCCTCTCGGCATCAGCACTTTCTGGAACACCTTCTACGTAAGTTGTTTTAAATCCGGCAGCTTCAACAGCTTTTCTACCTACATCATGCTGATATGTCCATCCATGGTCACCAGTTGGGCCAATATAAACAAATGCTGCTTTAACATCTTTTGCAATTGCAGCTACAGTAAACGTAAATAATAAAACTAAAGAAGAGACGAAAGAACGAATAAAAAATTTATGCATAAATTTATTTCCCCTTTTGATTTTTTAATAAGATTAAACTTAGATTAAATTATATAAAAAAAAATAATTATTTTATAATTAATTGTCTTTATGAAAAGATTTCCCCAGAGAACTAGGAGTACTTAGCCTTATTTTTCTACTATCACGTGAAATTACAACTAAAACTACTATTGTCACAATGTAGGGTAGAGCTGTTAAAAATTGCACAGGTATTCTTACTCCAATAGCCTGCATATGAAATTGGATAATTGTTAACCCACCGAAAATCATAGCACCAATTAAAATTTTAATTGGGTTCCATGTTGAGAAAACCACCAGAGCTAATGCGATCCAACCTCTTCCACCTGTCATATTTTCAATCCACTGAGGAGTATAAATCATAGATAAATATGCACCAGCAAGTCCACTCATTGAGCCTCCATAAAGTATACAAGCGTAACGAACTAACCTAACATTTATTCCTTGATTAGAAGCAGACTCAGGTGAGTCTCCTACAGCTCTTACAATTAATCCAATTTTCGTTTTTTTTAAAAAATAGCTAGTTATGAAGGGAAGGGCAAAAGCAAAATAAAAAACAATTGAATGTCCAAATAATATTGGACCTAAAAGTGGTATTATGTCTTTTAAACCTTCAAATAAAACAGGAAACTCTTTTCCAGGAATACCTACAAAATTTTTTCCTATCATCGCAGAAATACCAATTCCAAATATGGTAAGCGCCAAACCAGTAGCAACATGATTTGTAACCAATGTTTGAGTAAGGAATGCAAAAATAGTTGAAATCAAAACTCCAGCTAACATTGCCCCAAAAACTGCTATAATCAAACTTCCTGTCACTGTCATTAGTGCGAAGCCTGATATGGCGCCAATGATCATCATGCCTTCAACACCAAGATTTAGAACACCAGATCTTTCTGTAATAAGTTCACCACAAGACGCCAGGATCAAAGGAACAGCGGAGGCCATGATTGATGCAATTATCAGTCCAATAAAATTTATATCGATGATCATTTTTTTGAACCTATAAATTTAAATTTGAAAAAGAGTAAATAGTCAGAAGCAAGAAGAAAAAATAAAATCATTCCTTGAAAAACCTGACCAGTATATTTTGGAATTTGCATAAATATTTGCGCTGTTTCGGCACCCAGATAAGTAATTGCAACAACTAGAGATGCAAAAATTATTCCAACAGGATGTAAACGGCCCAAAAACGCAACAATTATTGCAGTAAAACCATAATCTGGAGATACTTCTCTATGAAGCTGTCCGATAGGTCCAGTTATTTCACCAACCCCCGCTAAACCTGCACAAGCACCACTTATTAAAAAAACGAGAATGATCATTTTTTTACCTTTGTATCCAGCATATTTTGCTGTTTTTAAACTAAAACCTGAAACTTTCATTTGGAACCCTAAGTATGTTTTATAAAAAACAAACCAACTTATAACTACTGCAGCTAAAGCTAAAAATATCCCTGCGTGAATTCTTAGTCCTTCAAATAATAAAGGAAGTCTTGCTGAGTCACTGAACTGTCTTGTTTCAGGAAAATTAAATCCTTCTGGATTACTCCAAGGGCCAACAACAAGATAATCTAAAATTAATTTTGAAACGTATACCAGCATAAGACTTACTAAAATTTCATTTGTATTAAAGTAAGTTTTTAAAATTGCAGGTATGGATGCATATAGCATACCACCGATTGCGCCAGCTAAAATAACTATTGGAAGAATATAAAAACCTTCCTGTTCATAAAATAATAATGCAACACCCCCAGAAACTATAGCTCCAAAAGTTAATTGACCTTCTGCACCAATATTCCAATTATTACTTTTAAAACAAAAAGATAAACCAATTGCTATTAAACAAAGTGGTGTGGCTTTTAAGAGCAATTCACTAAACCCATACTTATCAGCAATTGGAACTATGAAAAAAAACTTAAGAGCTTCAAAAGGTTTAAAACCTAGGATATAAAAAATTAAACCTCCTGCTACTAAGGTTAGAAAAATTGCTAAAATAGGTGTAAGGAAAAATATAGCTCTTGAAGGCTGATCTCTTTTTACAATTTTAATCAATTTCCACCCCCCATAAGTATCCCAAGTTTCTCAGAGGTAACCTCGTCAGCATTCATAATTTTTGATAATTTACCTTTATGTATTACTGAAATTTTATCACTTAATTTTAATAACTCATCAGTATCTGTAGATATTAATATGATTGATTTATTTTGTTCATTGATTTTAATCAACGTCTCATGGATATAATTTATTGCTCCAACATCTAGCCCCCAAGTTGGATTAAAACAAATTAATAAATCTGGAGAGGTGATTAATTCTCTTCCTATAATTAATTTCTGTAGATTGCCTCCAGATAAAAATTGGCTTTTTAACTCTATGTTGTCTGTATTAACATTAAAGTCTGAAATTATTTTTTTTGAATGTTCTTTAATTTTATTTTCATTTATTAATCCATTATTAAAAAAATTTGAGGATTTAAAATTATTTAGAGCTACATTTTCAAAAATTGCCATTTGTGGAATAGCAGCTTGTTCAAGTCTATCTTCTGGAGAAAAGGCCATCAAATATTCTCTTCTCTCTTGAGGATTTAAATCTCCAATATAATTTTTATTAAATTCTATAGAATTCTTGTCTGATATAATTTCACCGCTTAATACTTGAAATAATTCACTTTGACCGTTTCCTGATATACCTGCAATTCCCAAGCACTCACCTCGATTAACAGAAAAATTAATATCACTCAAATTTGTTTCAAAAGGATCTTCGCTTATAAAATTTAGATTTATGATATTTATTAATTGATCTGATGAAGTTTTCTCTTTTTTTTTCTTTATAGTTTTTAAGTTTTGACCTACCATTTTGTTAGCAAGTGACTCAATATTTTCATTCTTTATTTCACTTACAGAAACCAACTTTCCCCTTCTCATTACAGCAACTTCATCACAAAGCTCCATAACTTCTTTTAGTTTATGAGTGATATAAATAATTAAAATTCCTTCTTCTGAAAATTTTTTCAAAGATAGAAACAATTCACTTGTTTCTTGCTCTGTTAATACAGACGTGGGTTCATCCATAATTAAAACTTTTGGATTCCTTATTAGGCATCTTATTATTTCCACTTTCTGTTTTTGACCCGCTGAAAGACTTAAAACAGGTATATCAAGATCAATTGAAAAATTATATTTTCTCATAATGGAGTCAATTTTTTCTCTTAAACTTTCTCTTTCTTCATCTGAGTCTATTATTAAGTTTTCAAATACTGATAAAGTTTCGAAAAGGTTAAAATGCTGAAATACCATTCCTATGTCATTTTTTTTTGCATCTAATGGAGAATTAAGCTTCAGATCATTTTCATTTAAATAAATTTTACCTTCGTCAGGAATGATGACGCCTGATAGAATTTTAACTAGTGTAGATTTTCCAGCACCATTTTCTCCAAGAAGAGCATAAATTTTACCACTATTAAACTCTAGCGAAACATTGTCGTTTGCAACACACCCAGGATATATTTTTGTTACATTTGAAATTTTAAGGTTTGTATTCATTACTTAATTTAATGGTATAGAATTTCCATCCTTATTTTCCTGATATTGATTTGATAATGTTTGATATTTTTTTTTAATTTCGTCTAATTGATTTAAAATATTTTCTTTTTTTGAGGTAGGTAAATTTTCAATAAGTAAATTTATATTCTGACTTTTCCAATAAGAATTTTCTTTATTATATTCTCCATCATTAATTTTAAATACTTCTTTGAGTATATTTAAATCATGTGGAATATTAAATTCATCATTTGTGGCAGTATACGGAAACAAATAATAAAAATTATCAAATCCAGAAAATGTGATTGCACTTAAACACATACTGCAGGGCTCATGTGAACTTAAGAACATACAGTCTTTTTCTTTTGGTCTTGTATTTACATCTAATTCATAAAATTTTTTAAGAGTATGCATCTCACCATGCCACAATGGATTTTCTATTTCATTATTTGTTTCTGCGACTACAAGAGATAAATCATCTTTTTTAATTATTGCGGCACCAAATATTTTACTACCTTTGGCAACACCTTGTTCAGTTAAGGGCAAAACTTCTTTTAAAAATATATTTAGTATCTTTTCTAGGGCTTTTTCATTCATATGCTTGGACCATCAAATAAAGAACACAATTGTTACTATAATCAAACTTAAAAGTAATAAGAAATAAATTATTTATACAACTTAAAAGTTAATAATTTGTGAAACGAAAAATGTTAGTTTAAACTTATGTCAAAATTAAAATCAGCAATAAGTCTTGTAATTATATTAATTTTTTTTTCAGGCTGTCAAACTGTTAAAGATAAAACAGATGCTATTGTTGAAAAGGAAAATGAAAAATTAAGTAAATTTCTTGGAAAATCAGCTAGTGAACTTCAGATGGAGCTTGGAAAACCAGACGAAGACTTTAAAAATGCTAAAGGCAATTTTGAGTTTGTTTATAATAGCAAAAAATACCTTGTTCCATGTGAACGTAGATTTGAAATAAATTCAGAAAATATAGTTGTGGGTTTTGTTTCAAACGGTTGCTTTTAAAATTTATTAATTAAAATAAATCTGCTCATTATAGGTTTTTTTCACTATCTAAAGTGGAGTTGTACAAAACTAATCAGTTTTTTTATATTAATTCATAGCCAATAATGTAACGTCTGTTTAGATAACGACGGAGGTTATATGGCTTCAAGAAAAACAAAAGTGGGCTCTACAAACAGTCCGGATAAAAAACTTCCATTAAATAAATCCATACCTTTAGGAATTCAGCACGTACTAGCAATGTTTGCTGGTAATATAACGGTTCCTATTATTGTGGCTGGAGTTTTTGGTCAAACGCCTGAACAAAAAATATTTTTGATTCAAATGGCTTTGTTTGTTGCAGGAGTTGCAACAATTATCCAAACAGTTGGGTACAAAGAAATTGGTGCGAGACTTCCTATTGTTCAAGGAACAAGTTTTGCGTTTATACCAATTATGCTACCATTTAAAGCAGCAGGATTAGGTGCGGTATTTACAGCAGCGTTCATTGGAGGAATTTTTCAAATTTTTATTGGAAAAGTTTTGAAACCAATAAGGCATCTATTCCCACCATTAGTCACTGGTATAGTTGTACTAATGATTGGATTTAGTTTGCTTAAAGTTGGTTTTATGTATGCAGGTGGAGGTGGATGGTTAATGAATAATAAACCTGAAATCTTTGCAAATGCAAATCACTTAACAGTTGCCGCTTCAGTGTTCATAGTTGCTATTTTTTTCAATCTTAGAGGAAAAGGGATGGCTTCTGCAGCCTCAATTTTAATTGGAATAGTAGCTGGCTTCATAGTTGCAGCAGCACTAGGAATGGTTAACTATGGTAAAATTGCATCTGCAGCATGGTTTGCATTTCCAATGCCACTTCAATATGGAATTGATTTTGTACCTGGAGCGATAATTCTAATGTTGTTTATGTCAGTTGTTACAACAATTGAAACAATTGGAGACATAAGTGCTACGACAATGGGTGGTGCTAAACGAGAGGCAACGGATAAAGAAATATCAGGTGGAATTATGGCAGATGGTGTTGGTACTGCATTTGGTGCAATATTTAATGCGATGCCAAATACATCCTATTCACAAAATGCTGGACTAGTTGCGTTTACAGGCGTGGTAAGTAGGCACGTTGGAACTATTGCAGGAATAGTTTTGGTTCTGATGGGATTATTTCCAAAATTAGGTGGAATAATCGCTGCAATGCCAGAGTCTGTGATTGGCGGAGCAGCAATCATTATGTTTGGTATGATTGTAGCTGCTGGTATTAAATTGATTTCAAGGGCAGAAATGGATCAAAGAAATTTATTAATTTTAGGTCTTTCTTTGTCTTTTGGAATTGGGATGTCGTTGTTACCAGACTTTGTGAAAAATATTCCAGATTTTGGAATAAGTTTAAAACTACTGTTAACGACTGGACTTATACCTGCTGGATTATTAGCATTTGCTTTGAATGCTATAATGGCAAAGAAATAATTAATTTAAACTTGTGGGGAGAAATCCCCACAAGCAAGGTTTAAGACTTATTTAATTTCAATAAGCTTCTTTTTTTTATGTTCTGGAATTATTCTTTCACAAGATATTGTTAAAAGACCATCTTTAAGCTCAGCATCATTAACTTTTACATCATCAGCTATAGTGAATGATCTCGCAAATTGTCTTTGAGAAATACCTTTATGAATAATTTCTCCATTAACATCACTGTCCTCAGGCTTATTAACTTGTTTTGTTCTTACAGTTAATAAATTGTCCTCGAACTCAACCTCAACGTCTTTTTTGCTAAAGCCAGCCAATGCCACCTCAATTGCATAGTTGTCTTTGCCTGTCTTTCGGATGTTGTAGGGTGGATAATTTGACTGCATTGTCAAATTCCCATTTCCCAACATATTTTCAAATTGGTCGAACATGTCATCAAAACCAATTGAAAAAGGTCTAAGTGAGTTAAATATAGATAGATCCTTACTTGTCATAATATCCTCCTTTGTTAAGCAAGTTTATTTTTGTAAGCCCCATTAGGCGACATACATGATTTATATGGGAATTAATTTGTTTTTTTCAAGATTTAAAATGTACTAAATTTTTTTAGAAATCTTTAATGCAAATGCATAGTCAATAGCAATTTCTTCTATTGCCCCATCTCTTCCAGATTTTCCACCATGACCAGCATTCATTTCGGTTTTTAAAAGAAGTAAATTATTATCTGTTTTATAGTCTCTAAGTTTTGCTGTGAACTTTGCAGGTTCATCAAATAAAACTCTATTATCACTTAAACTTGTTGTAATAAAAATATGTGGATAATCCATTTTTTTTATATTGTTGTAGGGTGCATATGAAAAAATATAATCAAAGTGTTCTTTATTCTCTTTTGCATTTCCAAATTCGTCAAATTCTCCCACAGTTAAAGGTAAAGAATGATCAAGATTTGTTGTTAAAGAATCCACAAAAGGAACAGCCATTATAATTCCTAAAAATAATTCTGGAGATTGATTGACTATAGCTCCCATTAATAATCCTCCAGCTGATCCACCCATTCCAATAATATTTCCTTTTGATGTATAATTCTTTTCGATCAAATATTTTGCTGCGTAGATATAATCTTCAAAAGTATTTTTTTTGTTTGTTAATTTTCCCTCTTTCCACCACTTCATACCTTTTTCCATACCACCTCTAATGTGAGCTGTAGCCCAAATTATATCTCTATTTATAAGACTTAGTCTTGTAGAAGAAAAACTTGGGGACATAGAATTTCCATAAGACCCGTATCCATACAATAAAACATTTGCAGACCCATCAATTTTTGTTTTTTTGTGTCTAGTAATTGTTAATGGAACCATCCTCCCATCATGAGATTTAAACTCAACTCTCTCGACAATATAGTCATCTCTATTATGACCAGATGGGATCTCTTGTTCTTTAACAAGTTCTTTAGATTTTGTTGCTAAATTATATTTAAATACTCTAGAAGGAGTTTTAGGTGATGAATATCCTAAATGAACTTCATCAGTATTTCTATCTTTTTGAGTTAAGCTTACTCCTGGAACATAAACAAATTCATCAGAAAAAATTAATTCTTCTTCTACATTTGTAGAAACATTTTTGACAAATAATTTATCTAGTGCATTTGATGTTTCACCACGAATAATCCAATTTTTAAGGAATGTTAATCCACCAATTAAAACTTCATCTTTTGCTGGAATATATGTTTGCCAATTTTGATTTTCTAAATTGTCACAAATATCAATTTTAAAGTCTTCAGCATTTTTATTTGTATGATTATAAAATTTACCATCCCATGAATTAACAGAATACAGAACACCTCTTTCTCTTTTAATAATAAGTTTTGGAGATGGACTTAATTCATCTGATTTAAAGTAATATTGCTCCGAAGTATTATGGTCAGAAGTATTTATAAAAAAATATTTTTCATCTGAGCTTTTTCCAATTCCTACTGTAAAAGCCTCGCTTTTCTCCTCAAATATTAATTCATCTTTGCCATCAAAATCTCCTATTTTGTGCCTGTATATTGTTCTTGCTCTATGATTTTCATCAAGTTTAGAATAAAAAATATATTTATCATCTAAACTAAATGTTATTCCTCCCGATGTTTCTGTAATTTCTTTTGAAATAATCTTGTTTGTTTTTATATCTCTTAAATAAATTGTATAATATTCAGAACCCTTAAGATCTAAAGAATATCCTAAATACTTGTCATTATTACTTACTTCTAAATCTCCTACACCAAAATATTCAGTTTTGAGTTTTTCTTTTTCTTTATCCCCATTCCATATCTCCTCAATATTTTCTGAACCAATTTTTTTTCTAAGCTTTATGGAATAATTCCCTTTTGTTGTAGTTTTTGTCCAATACTCGTAAGTATGATCTTTATAGGGCAAAGATTCATCATCTAATTTAATTCTTCCTTTAATTTCATCGAATAATTTTTTTTGAATATCTTTTGTATCTTTTAAATGGTGTTCTGTGTAAGCATTTTCGTCTTCTAAATATTTTTTCACTTCAGGATCTAACTTGCTTTTATCTCTGAGAACTTCCAAAATATTATCTTGATGAATCCAGCTGTAATTGTCTTCCCAATCAATATTGTGACAAGTTTTTATCTCTAGTTTTTTTTTAAGTTGTGGTACTTTCATCTAATAAGGAATTATATGAATATTATTATTTATCTACTTGTAATTTTAGTCATCTTATATTTTTTATTAAGATGGTGGTCAAATATTTCTCCAAAAAAAATGTCCAAAGGAGTAAGACTGATAACAATTTTATTATTGGCCTTATTAGCAGTTTTATTTGCTATTGGTGGAAAATTTTTACTCACATTGCCATTAACTCTTGCAAGCCTTGCCTTAGTAAAACTTAAAGGTTTATCATTGATTCAATTGCTTTCTCTTTATAGGCTTATTCAAACTTTAAGAAATTCTGGAAGATTTTCTTTTAATCAATATCAAAATAATAATTCTTCATCATTATCAACAAATGAGGCATATAAGATTTTAAATTTAGATATCAATAAGAAACCAACCAAAGAAGCACTTAACAAAGCTTACCAAAAAATTCAAAAAAAAATTCATCCAGATATTTCCCCAGAAACCTCAAGATTATCAGCTATAGTTAATGAAGCAAAAGAGATAGTTCTTAAAGATATCTCTTAGTTAATTATTGATAATAGCTTTTCGTAGATTTTATCTGGATTAATTTTGTCTTTACCAAGCGTATTATGAGAAACTGTTATTTCTCCATCAGGAATTATCGGATGCATATTTGTATTATAAGAACCATAAATTAATGGAGTATCTGCCATCAATGTAATTGTTTTAATTCCTAATGCTGATGACAAATGAGAGAAACTTGTATCATTGCAAATTGCAACATTACAATTTTTTATAATAGGTAATGTTTCTTTTATACTTAGGTTATCTAAAGCAACACACTTTTCTCTAAATTTTGTACTTAATATTTCCATTAAGATTTTTTGCTCATCTTCATTTTTACCTGTAGCTAAAAAAAACCTACATTTTTTAATATTTTCCAATCTTTCCATTACGTTTAGAAAAGTTTTTGATGGTATTCTTTTTGTTGGACCTGAACCACCTACACCTAACAAAACATTAAGTTCGTCATTATTTATATTAAAGTTTACTGCTGATTTTTGAACTAGATCATTATCAATTTGAATTTCTGGATTATCAATAGTTTCAATATCTAAATATCTTTTTATTAATTTTTTAGCAGACTGTGAAATATGTTGATTTTGTTTTTCAAATAATGGGTATTGAAATATTTCTTCGATACCTGCTAATCTAGAAATTAAATTATATCTCAAAGAAGAATTAAATATAAAAACTTTATTGAAATTATATTTTTTTATATCACTTGCTAATTTGAAAAATCCTTTTAAACCATCATGTTTTTGATTTATTTTATTGTCTCTTTCTAGGTGAATTATTTCATCAATATAATTTGTTTGATTTAAAAACTCATCAGCTTTTGAATTTTCTTTCACTAGCAAGCTAACAGGTGCTCCAAATTTATTTGAAATAGCTTTAATAAATGGTAGGAAAATAACCGTATCACCAATACCCATCTTATTTTGAATAGCTAATATTTTCATAGTTAATTTATAAACTTTACTAATTAATATTTTTATATAAATTTTTACTATGAGTAAAATTAAAGGCATTTATGCGGCCTCAATGTCGATCTTAAATGATGATTTGACGCTTGATATTAAAAAAACCATTCTGCACGCAGAAATGGTTATAGACAATGGTTGTCACGGAGCAGCTATATTTGGTAGTACAGGGCAGGCCCAACTTATACCTGTCTCTGAAAAAATTAATTTGTTAAATCATCTGACTTCAAGCAAACACAAAGAAAAATATATTATAGGTACTGGTTTAAATTCTTTAGGTGAAACAATTAATTTAATGAGAGTTTCTAAATCTTTAGGTTTTAATAGATTCTTAATTATGCCGCCTGCTTACTATAAATATGGAGATAAAGAGGTAATAGAATTTTATAGCAAAATAGTAGAAGTAATTTCTGATTGTGAAATAGTACTTTATAATTTTGAAAAACTCTGTGGTTATAAGTTTAGTATTGAATGTATTGAAGAGTTAGTAAAAAAATATCCAAAAAATATTATTGGTGTAAAAGATAGTTCTTACAATCTTTTTGAAAATTTAAAAATTGATAATTTTTCAGTTTTACCTGGATCAGAATCTAAATTACTTAAAGGACTTCAATTAGGCTGTTCAGGAATAATCACAGCTACATGCAATGCCACTTCTTCACTGGCAAGAAAAGTATATGATGATTTTAATGATGGACAAGATCAGACAGTAAATCAAAATCTTTGTGATGTAAGAGCTGAATTTGAAAAATATAATTTGATTTCAGGTTTACATACATACTTTAGTAAAAAAGAAATATATTATAAAAATCTTTTACCACCACTTAGCATTTTAAATGCTAAAGATGAATTGGATTTAATCAATAATTTAGAAAAATTAAATTTTTCTTTAAAAAATACTAAGGCGGCTTAATGCAATTAGCTAGATTTTTAAATAATGTTTTTAAAAAAGATGGATTTATATTAGTTGATGCTAATTCAAAAAGTTACATTATTGGAAATCCAAAAAGTGAAAACCCTATAAAAGTTAACATTTTAAATAAAAATCTTCATTATAAGTTGCTATTTCATCCCGATTTATATTTTGGTGAAGCATATACAGATGGTGAAATCACTATTGAAAATGGAACGCTAACTGATTTTTTGGATCTCTCTTTAATGAATTTTGGAAGAGGAGACTTAAATTTTTTTAGTTATTTGATCAATAGATTAAGAGGTTCTTATAGATATTTAACTAATTTTAATTTTATAAAAAAATCTAAGATGAATGTTTCGCATCATTATGATATTTCGGATGATCTTTATGACTTATTTTTGGATCCTAAAAGACAATATTCATGTGCATATTTTAAAAATGAAACAGATACATTGGAAACAGCTCAAAATAATAAAATTAAACATATAATAAAAAAACTTAATATAAAACCAAATCAAAAAGTTTTAGATATTGGATGTGGATGGGGTTCTCTAGCAATAGATATTGCAAAAAGTGCAAACTGTGAAGTAACAGGCATTACACTTTCAGAAAATCAATTTAATTACTGCAAGAAAAGAGCAAAAGAACTTAATTTAGAAAATCAATTAAACTTTAAGTTAATGGATTATAGAGAGCTTAATGAAAAATTTGATAGAATAGTTAGTGTTGGGATGTTTGAACATGTAGGAAGAAAATTTTATAAAAAATTTTTTTCACAAGTCGAAAAACTTTTAAAAGATGATGGAGTATCATTAATTCATACTATAGGATCAGTTAATCCACCAAGAGATCCACATCCATGGATTACTAAGTATATTTTTCCGGGAGGTTATACTCCGAGTTTAAGTGAGGTAACAACACCGATTGAAAAAGCAGGCTTAATTGTTGCAGATATTGAGGTTTTAAGACTTCATTATTCACATACACTAAGACATTGGAAAGAAAATTGTATTCGAAATAAAGATAAAATTATTGAAATGTTTGATGAAAGATTTTTTAGGATGTGGGAATTTTATCTTGCTGGTTGTGAGATGGCATTTAAGTGGGGAGATCAAGTTGTATACCAATTTCAATTAACAAAGAATTATTCTTCTACGCCTGTTACAAGAGACTATATTTATCAATAAATAATTGGTAGAAATTAACCTCCTTAAAATGAAAAAAAAGAAAAAAAAATTAAAAAAAAGTATTTCTAAAAATCAAAATAAAGCCAAAAAAAAAGCAAAAAAAACATCAAAAAAATCAAATAAATTTAATATTAAAAATAAATTAGTAAAAAGAATTAAGAGTCGAAGAAAACAGAAAACTAATAAATTAAAAAAATCCAAAAAAAAAACAAAGATTTTAAAAAAATCTAAATCTATTGTATCAAAGAAACCAGATTTTCTTTTAAAAGTAGTTAGCTTTCAAAATTCTTTAAAGCCTGAATTTAAGTTTAGATTAAATTTTGGTTTTGAAAAATATATCCAAGCATTTTTTGATAAAATAGCAGATACAATTTCACAATACAAAATTCTAAAAAAAGATGAAGCAAGAAGGTTAAAATTAGAAAAACAAGAAAAAGAACGATTAGAAAAGATTGAAGCTGCAAAAGAAAAGCAAAAAGAGGCTGAATTAAAAGTTAAATTAAAAGAACAAGCTTTAAAAGATGAAATTAGATTGGAAAAACAAAGAACAAAAGAAATAAAACTTTTCTTAAGAAAAGAACAAGCTCTTTTAAGAATTGAACAAGCAGAAAAACAAAAACAATTTTTACAACAATTAAAATTAGATAAGCAAATTGAAAAGTTTAGAGTTAGAGAAGTTAAAGAATTAGAGAAATTGGAAAAAATTTCCTTAAGAGAAAAGAGAGAGGATTATGCCGGCTTACAACAAAGAATAGAAAAATTAAAAGAAAAATATCGAATTATTAGAGATCAAAAAATTAGAGAAAGAGTAGAGGCTTTAGGAGTTAAAATTCAAGGAGATGAAGATAGAGAAACACTTTTACAAAAAGAAAAAGAATATACTTTAGCTAGACAGAAAATTGAGTTTGCTCTCGAAAGTTTTTATAGAAGTGCTAGCAGTTTAGTATTTCAATTAAACAAAAGACATATAACAAGACATATGTCTATCTTTAGATGCATAGACAGAAGATTTGAAACAGGAGAAATATTTGTTAAATGGGATGAAGCCTTAGATGATGAATGGCTTTTATTAATTTATATAAAAAATAATTCACCAGATGAAGGAATAGTTATTGAAGACAAAACCAATCCAGAAAAAAATATTTCTCATGAGTTTAAAAATAATGAAATATTTAAGGCCTCAGATACCATGGTTGATGCTCTTACGCAGTTAATCGCAAGAAAAAGAGCCAAAAATATCAATTAAATTATCTTACATAATTAAGTATCATTAAGAATGTTACTTTCTTCAACATTAATGATTATTTTGTATCTAATATTAAAATATGTCCTTGCCTGGATAAGGTATTTTAACAGTCTCGACTCTAGATTAGGCCAATCCACATGGCGATGGAGTTATGATTACCCGGTAGTTGGTGAAAGAGATATTTCAGATTTAGATGATAAAATTTTTGTTAGACTGAGGAGAAAAAGAAATAGAGTTATAACTCTTATGTATTCAATATTATTAATTATGTTTTTATTATCCATGTCTTTACTAAGTGAATTTTTAATATTTTTTTTAACCTAATTTTTTGAGTTGTTTTTTATTTTTTAAATATAAAAAAAAAGCAACAATTTCGTATCCATATTTAAAGATTGAGAAAATTATTGGTAGTTTGAAAAATTTATATAAAAATTTATACTTTGGAATTTTTTTCCAAACATAAAGAAATGCCTCCGCGCCTTCGATAATTTTACCATTCTCCTTAACATGTAATCTTCTTAATAATTCTTTGTCATTTCTAGATGTTTCTTTTTCAGCATCTGAATTATTTGTAATATCTATCCAGTCTATATCTTTAATATTTTCTTTTTTATATAAGTTAATTTCTGATCTACAGATTTTACAAGAATTATTAAAAAATACTTTCATTTAGCAATAATTAACTTTTAGTAATAAATTGTACATGCGTAAAATGATCAGTTGAAAATTATCAACAAACCACTATTTAAGTTGAATGAGTAATTTCTTTAACAAGTCTGATTTAACAAGACAAGATGCAGATAAAATAGTATCTGATACACTCAATAATTGTGATGATGGTGAGCTTTATTTAGAGGAGTCAAAATCAGAGTCAATTGTTTTAGATGATAATAAAATAAAAAGCTCAAACTATAGTTCTGATTTAGGATTTGGCTTCAGAGCTATCTCAAACGAGGTTGTTGCTTATTCATATTCTAACGAAATATCAAAAGATTCATTAAAAAATTCCTCAGAAAATCTTAAATCAACTCTTAAATCAATTAAAGGCACATATAATCATGAAATTCCAAAATCTAATAAAAAATTTTATGAAGATATTAATCCAATTGAACAAAAATCTTTAGACTCGAAATTAGAAGTTTTAAATAAAGTAAATGATTTTTTAAGAAAAAAAGATGGATCAGTAAAACAAGTGACTGCTAGTTTTGCTGGTGAGCAAAAATCAATTGAAATTATTCGATCAGGTGGAGAAGCACTTACCGATGTACGTCCATTAATTAGATTTAATGTCTCTGTAATGTTGGAAAAAAATGGAAGAAAAGAAACTGGAGTATATGGAATTGGTGGCAGACAATCTTATGACGATTATTTAAAAAATGATAATTGGAAAAATGTTTGTGAAGAGGCTTTTAGAATTGCATCAGTAAATTTAGAAAGCAAACCAGCACCTGCTGGTGAGATGAAAGTAGTCTTAGGACCTGGTTGGCCTGCTATATTAATTCATGAAGCAATTGGTCATGGTCTAGAAGGAGATTTTAATAGAAAAAAAACATCAGCATTTCATGATCTTATTGGAGAAAAAGTTGCAAGTGAGGGAGTAACAATTGTTGATGATGGTACGATAGATAATAGAAGAGGCAGTTTAACTATTGATGATGAGGGAACGCCAACTGAGCGAACAGTTTTAATTGAAAATGGTATTCTCAAAAATTTTATGCAAGATAGACACAATGCAAGATTAATGAATACAAGATCTACCGGATCTGGAAGAAGAGAAAATTATAGACATATTGTTTTGCCAAGAATGAGAAACACAATGATGTTAAGTGGCAATCAAACTCAAGATGAAATGATCAAATCTGTTGATAAAGGAATTTTTGCAGTAAGTTTTGGAGGTGGCCAGGTAGATATTACTTCTGGAAAATTTGTATTTAATTGTACTGAAGCTTACGAAATTAATAATGGTAAAATTGGATCTCCAATTAAAGGCGCAACACTTATTGGTGATGGACCATCAATACTTAAAGAAGTATCGATGGTAGGAAATGATATGATGTTAGACCCAGGCATAGGAACTTGTGGAAAAGCAGGACAAGGAGTTCCGGTGGGAGTTGCTCAACCTTCAATTTTGATCGATAAAATGACAGTTGGTGGAACAAAACTTTAATTATGGTTAAGGATCAAGAATTTCTAAAATCTAAAGCTTCATATTGTTTAGATTTGGCAAAAAAAATGGGAGCAACTGATGCCAGTGTTACAGTCGGTCACTCAATTTCAGAAACAGTTAACTTTAGAAATAAATCCTTAGAAGCCTCAGATAGATCAGATGGATTGGCATTAAGTATAGAAACTTATTTAGGTAAAAGAAGATCATCAATTTCATCATCAAATTTACTAGATGAAAATATAAAAACTTTAATTGAAAAGTGCTTTGAAACCACAAAAATTACACCAGAGGATGAATTTAATTCTTTGCCTGACAAAAATTTATTAGCTAAACAAATTAGTAGTCTTAATTTGTATGATGAAACAAGATTTGAAAATGATAAAAAAATAAAATATTTAAAAGATTTAGAGGAATCTGCTTCATCAGATAATCAAATCATAAATACAGAATCTAGTTTTACTGAAAATAAATCAAATTTTATATTAGCAAATAGTGACGGTTTTTGTGACGGCTATAAAACTTCTTCTTTTACTACTTCTTGTGTAACGGTTGCAAAAGATGAAAATAGCATGGAAAGAGACTATGAATTTTCTAGTAAACGTCATTTGTCTGATATTAAGCAAGCAATAGAACTTGGAAATAAAGCTGCCAAGCAAACTATTAGAAAATTGAGCCCTAAAAAAATTGGAAGTGAAAAGATCAGCATAATTTTTGATAAAAGAATTTCAAAGGGAATGTTAAGTGTTTTTGCAAGTGCAATATCTGCCTCCGCAATTGCAAGAGGCACTTCATTTTTAAAGGATAAAATTGATGAACAGGTTTTTGCTGATTCGATAAATGTAATTGATAAACCAGATATGATTAAAGGAATGGGTTCTCAAAATTTTGATTCAGAGGGTGTAAACTCAAACACATTACAACTTATAGAGAATGGAATACTTAAAAATTATCTTGTCGACACATACAATGGAAAAAAATTAAATTTAAAATCAAATGGAAGAAGTGGTGGAACTACCAATTTATATTTTGAAAAAGGAAATATAAGCTATGAGGATCTTATGAAAAAAGATTCAAGAAGTCTTTATATTACCGAAACTATTGGTCATGGTTCTAATATTGTAACCGGAGATTATTCAGTAGGTGCAACTGGTTTTTTATTTGAAGATGGAGAATTTAAATATCCTGTTAATGAAATAACAATTGCTGGAAATTTTAAGGATATGTTCAAAAATATTATTTTAGCTAATGATTTAGAATTCGAATATTCAGTCAATTCACCAACTATGATGATAGAAGGTATGACTGTTGCAGGAAAATGAGTAGTTATTGTGTAATTGGCTCTGGAATTTCTGGAGCAACAATAGCTAATTTGTTAAGTAAAAAAAATTCTGTACACATTTATGATAAAGCTCGGGGCCCAGGTGGAAGATCTTCTTTTAAAAGATTAAATAAGACTAAAGGATTTGATCACGGGGCACAATATATTTCTCCAAAAACAATTCAATTTAAAAAATTTATTACCAATTTATGTAAAAAAAAAATTCTAAAAAAATGGAGTGGCAAACATATTTTTTTAAACAAATTAAAAAAAGAAAATAAAAATCATGTTAAAATAATTGGCTGCAAGGGTAACAATGATATTAGCAAACATTTAATAAAGAATATAAATTGTAATTTTCAAAGTGAGTTAGAGAAGATTAAATTTGTAAACAAAAAATGGAAGCTAGTCTTTAAGAATAATAAAACAAAATATTATGATAAATTGGTATTAACTTGCCCATTCCCACAATTAAAAAAATTATCAAAAAAATTTATTAAGGATTCATTCATTAAGCAAAAAATCAAAATGGATGCAAATATTACAGTCATGATCGAAATTAAAAAAACAAATAAAAACATATCAAGTTATTTATTTAACGATAAAATTTTAGGCTGGGCGGCTAAAGAAAATAGTAAAAAAAGATTTAAAAGTAATAATGATTTATGGACTTTACAAAGTACAAATTTATGGGCAAATAATAAAATAAATAAAAATAGAGAAAATAAAGAAAAAAACTCAATGATTTTAATTAATCAATTTTTTAAACTTACTGGAATTAAAAAAACAAAAATAATAACTTCATTAAATCATGGTTGGAAATATTCCTCAAATTCTAGAGCCTTAAAAGTTAAAAGTTATTGGAATAATAAATTAAATTTAGGAGTGTGTGCAGATTGGTTTGTAGGCCCTAGAGTAGAGGCTGGATGGATAAGTGCAAATGATCTTTATAAAAAAATAAATAAATAATTTTATTCAAGATTTTTTAAGCGATATTCCCAATTTCCCATTCTCTTATATGTAATTTTAATAATCACTGAAGTTTTTTTATCCAGCCAAATATCAAAATTTAATTTTTTATCTTCAGGAAGAGACATATCTTTAGATGTAAGTTTGAAATGATCTGTTTCGTATTGTTTGCCATTAATTGAAATATTTTCCTTACCAATAAAAGTAACTATTTGTTCTTTTATACTTCCAGAAATAGGACTTATTTGGCTTTCTGCTTGTAAGATTTTATGACTCCACCAATTTCCAATAATATTTTTAATAGAAGCTTCACCTGAGTATGAAGATCCTTTGATGTCAAATTTCTTATTATTTTTATCCAGTTTTAAGTTTACAAATTTTTCTTTTTTATTTTGAAGCGTCTTTGATTGAAAAGATATTAAATTATCTTTTAAATAAATTTCTTCTCCATATCCCTCTACTTTAAATATTGTTGCAGATAGGAGTTTTACCTCAAATTTATATTGATTTTTTACTATCGTTTTTTCACCATCTCTTTTAAAAAAATAATTGTTATACCCAATTACTTCATCATTTCTCAAGATCTCCATTTCTATTTTGTCAAATTTGTTATAATGACCAATATGAGCTAAAGAAATTGATGAGAAAAATGTTAAAAGTAAAATAATTGCAATCTTTTTCATTTGCTGATTACAATATTAGAATTTTTCATTAATAGATATAGCTTATTATAATTATGTTTTTAAAAATAAAAAAAATTCCAAAAGTAAAATGGAGCTCAGAAAAACCATTTAATTTTAAACCAAAGTTTTCTACATTTTTTTTCTTATGTTTTGGTTTGTCTTTATTTGGATTAGGTGAAGGATTATTAATTGTTTCATTCACAGGAGCCTCTCCTTGGAGTGTTTTAGCCCAAGGTATTTCCTTAAATATTAATTTAAGTATTGGAACTATTACATTATTAATAAGTATTGCTGTTTTAATTTTATGGATCCCACTCGGGCAAAAACCAGGGATGGGTACAATATTTAATGCTTTGATAATTGCAATTATGATTGATCTTTGTATCAAATATGTTCCAACACCATCAAATTATATTTATCAATTAATTTTAGCTGTAATTTCTGTAATCATGGTAGGAATAGGTGGGGGTATTTACTTAGTATCAAATTTAGGAGCCGGTCCTAGAGATGGGCTTATGATAGGATTACAAAAAGTAACAAATTTTCCTATAGCCGTTGTAAGAGCAACTTTAGAAATTTCAGTTGTAAGTATTGGATGGTATTTAGGAGGAACAGTAGGGGTTGGAACTTTATTGTTCGCGTTTGGCATAGGTCCTTGCGTTGCTCTAGGACTTTATTTAGTTGATAAAACTTTTGATTAGGCTGCAGCTATAGCTTTTTCGCTTTTTTTTCTTTCGTGGGGATCAAGAATTGCTTTTCTCAATCTACATGAGTCTGGAGTTATCTCTAAAGCTTCATCTGTATTAAGCATACTTAATTGTTCTGCAATTGACATTTTTCTTACAGGTGTAAGTACAACATTCTCATCTGTGCCCTGAGTTCTCATATTTGTAAGTTTCTTACCCTTCATTACATTAATGATCATATCACCTGGTTTAGGTGAAAGACCTACGATCATTCCAGGATAAACAGAGTCGTTATGTGTAACAAACATTTCTCCTCGTGCTTGTAAGTTAAAGATTGCAAATGCAACAGCTTTTCCTTGTTCCATTGAGATTAACGCTCCATTTCTTCTACCTTCCATTTCTCCTTCAAAAGGACCATAACTATGGAATATTCTGTTAATCACTCCATTTCCTTTTGTAAGTGTAAGAAATCTACTTGTGTATCCCATCAGGCCTCTAGTAGGCGCATGAAAAATTAATCTTTTTTTGTTAGTTCCAGTATCTTTTAATTCTATTAGTTTACCTTTTCTTCTATTCATTGAATCAATTACTTTTGATGAATGTTCTTCATCAAGGTCCATAGTAATTTCTTCAATTGGCTCAAGTTTATTTCCACTTTCATCAGTTTTGTATAAAACTTTTGGAGGGCTAACTGTCATTTCAAAACCCTCTCTTCTCATTTGAGTTAAAAGAATTTCTAACATTAGCTCACCTCTACCACTAACAACAAAAGAATCTTTTCCAGTGTTTTCTGAAAATGTAATACCAACATTATTTTGAGCTTCTTGAACCAATCTATCTCTTATTTGGGTGCTGGTTAGTTTCTTACCTTCAGTTCCAGCTAAAGGTGAAGTATTTACAGTAATTGTAATTGACATTGTAGGTGGATCTATTGGAGTCGCAGGTATCGGCTCATTTACCTCTAGATCGCATATAGTATCAGCAACGTTTGCTTTTTCTAACCCAGCAACAACTACGATATCCCCAGCCTCGCCAACATCTATCGGAACTTTTTTTGTTCCTTCATATCTAAAAATTTTTGTTAATTTTCCTTCATCAACTTTTTCACCATTTAAATTAATTGCTTTTATGGATTGATTAGCTTTCGCTGTCCCCTGTGTAATTCTTCCAACTAAACTTCTTCCTAAAAAACTATCTGCGTAAAGCAGCGTTGACAGCATTGCAAAAGGTTTGGTTTTATCCAGTTCAGCAGGTTTTACGTGATCAACAATTAAATCTAACAAAGGATTTAAATTTTCTCTTGGACCATCAACTTCATGATCAGCCCAACCTGATCTTCCACTTGCATACAGAACTGGAAAATCTAATTGTTCTTCATTTGCATCTAAGCTAACAAATAAATCAAATGTTTCATCTAAAACTTCATTAGCTCTTTGATCAGCTTTATCTAATTTATTAATAACAACAATTGGTTTTAATCCTTGTTTAAGTGCTTTGGATAATACAAATTTTGTTTGAGGCATAACACCTTCTGCAGAGTCAATTAATAAAAGTGCTCCGTCTGCCATACTTAAAACTCTTTCAACTTCAGCAGCAAAATCTCTATGGCCTGGAGTATCGATTATATTTATTCTTGAATTGTTCCAATTAATTGAAGCAGGTTTTGCTAAAATTGTAATCCCTCTTTCTTTTTCAAGCTCACCTGAGTCCATTAATCTTTCATCAACAACTTCATTCTCTCTAAATGAACCGCTTTGTTTCATTAAATTATCAATTAGAGTGGTTTTGCCATGATCAACATGGGCTATGATTGTGATGTTTCTGATGTTATTGCTCATAAATTCTGGCTCTTATACATATTTAAAAGGATATTAAAACTCAAAAAAACTCATAACTGGCTTGAATAATTTTCAAAATTTAGGATTAATTTGGCTTTTTTTGCTTATCTTTTTTAAGTTTTCTTTTTTCTTTAAAGCTCAATTTAGGTTTTTTCTTAACACTAGAGTCTTTAAATGATTTACCGCTATATCTTTTTGACATTATTAAACTTCATATAAAAAAAAGGCCATCTTGAGATGGCCTTTTAAATTTTGTTTTAGAAAATGAGGGATTACATTCCCATTCCACCCATGCCTCCCATGCCGCCCATTCCACCAGGCATTCCACCAGGCATTCCGCCAGCAGCATCTTTTTCCTCTGGTTTGTCAGCGATCATTGCTTCTGTAGTCACTAATAATCCAGCAATTGAAGCAGCATCTTGTAAAGCAGTTCTTACAACTTTAACTGGGTCTAT